>CAYVWX010000182.1:0-6409 GCA_964455635.1 uncultured Lentimicrobiaceae bacterium
TTTAATTGATATAAATGGTTGATTTTAATTTTCATCAGCATTCGGTTTTTTCCGACGGAAAAGCTCGTCCCGAAGCCTATATAAAACAAGCTTTAACACTTAATTTTGAGGCCATGGGATTTTCGGAACATTCACCGCTGCCTTTTAATACTTCGTTTTCGTTAAAACAAAACAACATCGAAAACTATGTGTCAGCCATCGATGAGTTAAAACAAAAATATCAGAATAAAATATCTATTTACCGATCGTTGGAAATAGATTTTATTCCGGGATTTTCAGAAGATTTCAACCTTTGGAAAAACAGATGCAAAGTTGATTATACCCTTGGAGGAATACACCTTGTAAAACCCAATAACTCCAACGAACTTTGGTTTATCGACGGCCCTGACCAAAATATATACGACCGGGGGCTTAAACAATTTTTCGACGGTAACATTAAAAAAGCTGTTACCACCTATTTTTATCAGGTCAACAACATGATTTCAAGTCAACAATTTGATGTTGTTGCCCACATTGATAAAATTAAAATGCACAACAGAAACCGGTTTTTTAATGAAGATGAAACTTGGTATCGCCAATTGGTTTCGGAAACCCTGCATCTTGTAAAAGAAAAAAACTTAATCATTGAAGTAAATACTCGCGGACTGTATAAAAAAAGAAGCAATAAATTGTTTCCCGACGACAAAACGCTACAGCAGGCAATAAAACTTAATATCCCCGTTATCATCTCCTCCGATGCACATCAACCCGAAGAGATTAATTTATATTTTGATTATGCGGTTGAAAGATTGTTACATTTCGGATGTAAATACATTATGTTTTTCAACAAAACGCAATGGCAGGAAAGGGCATTAATTTAAAATTTACCTTTTAATCTTCATCCGAATTTTGTTCTTTCCACATCTGAGCAAACGATTTGGGAGCCATTACAGGCAACTCGCGACGAGGGCCCCATGCTTTTTTTACGGTAAGGCTCATAGCCCAATTTTTAAATCCGCCCTCGAACAAATCAAGCCGTTTTCGCGACATAAGAGCAAAGGTTGAAACATCGTTACTCTTTTTTTCAAAATAGGTGTAGTAACCCTTTTCAACAGCTTCCTTCCGGTTAAAAAGCAACAGTTCATGCAACGGGATTCCCACAGGGCAAACTTCGGTACAGGCACCGCAAAGGGTTGATGCAAAACTTAAATGTTTGTAAGTTTTAAAATCTTTAAGATGGGGTGTTATTACCGCCCCTATAGGCCCGCTGTAGGTAGTGTTATAGGTATGTCCTCCAATATTTTTATAAATAGGACAAACATTTAAACAGGCACCGCACCGGATACACGATAATGCCTGACGCTGCCGTTCTTTCGACAATAAATTGGTTCGTCCGTTATCCAACAAAATTAAAAACATCTCCTCAGGGCCGTCTTTTTCGCCCGGTTTACGTGGTCCGCTAATAATTGATTTGTAAGCGGTAAGCAATTGGCCGGTGCCATGGGTTGACAATAAAGGCCAGTAAATATCCAAATCCTCCAGGCGGGGAATAATTTTTTCGATGCCTGCAATGGCAATATGTAATTTTGGAAACGACATCGACATTAAGCCGTTTCCTTCGTTTTCGGTAAGGGCTATGGCTCCCATATCGGCAATTAAAAAATTTGCTCCGGTAATTCCTGCATCGGCCTTTACAAATTTCTCGCGCAAAAGTTCACGGGTATAATTGGTTAATTCAGTAGGATTTAAATCTTCAGACGTGTCAAATTTTTTATGATATAAAGCGGCAATATCTTCTTTTGAAAGGTGCATGGCCGGCGTAACAATGTGATAAGGTTTTTGTCCGGCCTGTTGTACAATAAATTCGCCTAAATCGGTTTCGGTAACTTCAATTTTTTTCTTTTCAAGCGCACTGTTTAATTCTATCTCTTCGGTAATCATCGATTTCGATTTTACCACCGTTTTTACATTTCGCTCTTTTAATAGCGTTTGTATCTCTTTAATAGCCTCGGCTTCTGTTTTAGCCCAAATAATTTTACCACCGTTTTTTAAAAAATTATTTTCAAACTGAATAATATATTTTTCTAAATCATTGATAACTTTATATTTAATATATCCGGCTCGGTTACGTGTTTTATCAAGATTTTTAAATATTGCTTTTCCTTTTTTTACAGCCACATCGTATTTACCAATATTGTATTTAATTTTGGCACGATGCTCCAAATCAAAAGCTTTTTTTTCAGCTTTCTTTAAAAAAGTCCTGTTTTCTATTGATGCTTTCATTAATTAATATTGTTAATGAATAGAAATTTTTTCCACTCTTCGTAAGTGTCTTCCTCCTTCAAAAGGAGTGTTTAAAAATAATTTAACCATCTCCCAGGCCTGTTCAAAAGGAATAAATCTGCCGGGTAACGACATGATATTGGCATTGTTATGCTGACGTGTTAATGTTGTTTGCTCCTCGTTCCAGCACAATCCGGCACGCACATTTTGATATTTATTGGCTGTTATTTGCGCTCCGTTTCCACTGCCACACATAATGATGCCTCTTCTGTATTTTCCATCGTTTACGGCTTTTGCCAAAGGATGAATAAAATCGGGGTAATCTACACTCTCTTCCGAGTAGGTACCCATATCAACCACCTTGTAACCTGCTTTAATAAGCTTATCCTTTAAATACTCTTTCATGGCATAACCGCCATGATCGGTGGCCATTGGTATAATATTGTCTTGTTCTGTCATTGTTAATAAAATATTGTGACAAAGTTAGATAAAAAATTGCGGGCTATTAAAACCAACTGATAATTAAGCATTAAATATTTTTCAACAAATTTTTACAAATCGTTAATTGTATAATATTCACATCGTTATAACTTATCAACAGAAATAGATAATCAGTTGTTGATTGTTTTTTATAAAATCAGGGTTATGAACAATAAGGTCAGCGTGCCAAAAAAATGAATCTGTTTTTACGATAGTTTTTAATTTTTATGAGTAGGAAATGAACATAAATTTTGTCGTTTGCATATCTAAATTTATCAAACCCAACAGTTATTAACACAATGTTTATATCCTTTTGATAAGTTTGATTTTTAACAGTTTTAAACGCTTAAAAGATGTTCATATAAATTGATAATACACTATTTTTGACACTTCAAAATAAATGAGTGAAAAGTTATACAGCTTATGAACAGGATAAATATTATATTAATATATTTTTATAAAAAATAAATATATAAGAGAGAATTGTTAATAGCAGATAAAAATGAATTTTAAAAAAGAGATATTAAAATTAAAAAAAGATAAAAATGCCGTTATTTTGGCGCATTATTATCAAATTCCGGAAATTCAGGACATAGCCGATTACGTGGGCGACAGTTTGGGACTGGCACAAAAAGCCAAACAGGCCAATGTTGATATTATTGTTTTCGCAGGGGTTCATTTTATGGCCGAAACTGCAAAAATATTAAATCCCGGTACAAAAGTATTACTGCCTGATTTGAAGGCAGGGTGTTCGTTGGCCGATTCGGCACCGTTAAGCGACTTTTTAGCCTTCAAGGCCCGCTATCCAAACCATAAGGTTGTTTCGTATATTAATACAACAGCAGCCCTTAAAACTGTTTCCGATGTTATTTGCACATCAGGCAATGCGGTGCAAATTGTTGAATCGTTTCCAAAAGATGAAAAAATAATTTTTGCTCCCGACCGTAATTTGGGTGGTTATGTAAATCGTATTACCGGACGGAATATGGTTTTATGGAACGGTGCCTGTGAGGTACACGATATTTTAACTACCGAAGCCATTATAAAAATGAAACGGGAAAACAGCGATGCCAAATTAATTGCCCATCCCGAATGTCAGGCTGCTGTTTTGGAATTAGCTGATTTTGTGGGTTCTACCACGGGTCTTTTAAAATATGCACGCGAAACGAATGCCCAAAAGTTTATTGTAGCTACCGAAACAGGTATTTTGCATCAGATGCGAAAAGAGTCACCTCAAAAAGAATTTTTGATTGTCCCGACCAACCAAACCTGTTTGTGCAACGATTGTCCTTATATGAAATTAAACACCATGGAAAAGCTCTATGTAGCTTTAAAAAACGAACAACCCGAAATAATACTTTCGGATGAAATAGTGGAAAAAGCTAAAAAACCCGTCGATAAAATGTTGGAAATTTCGCGTAAAATGAATCTATTGTAACGGCAATAATAAATATTAATTTAAGAGTGAACATTTTTTTTAATTTAGCCTTATGAAAAAAAGCCGTTTTATTATACTGTTTTTAACACTTGGTTTGTTTTTAAACTCCTGTTCCGATAAAGTTTTATTTACAAAACAGATGCAGCAGGAGCTTTATATGAATGAAATAAATTTGCGAAGTGTGCAGTTTTATAACTCAAAAAAAATTGTATTGCGTCGTAATTTAACACTGGAGCAAACAAAAGTAAGTCAGGGTAAAATACGCTTTAAAAACGGACAATATACCGAGGAAATTATTATTAAAAAACATACCCCCGGGGTGGCCGTTGACAATGGTAAAAAGTATTTGGATATCGCTTTTGAAAAAGGAAAAAATCGCTATTTTAAATTTATTTTAAATCCTGATAATTACTTTCAGCTATCAGCTAAAAACTGGGAAAACAACTATGGAAAAATAACCTATGATACGCTGGAATATTTTATTTTACCCGGTGGTGCCAAAGCTTTGCTTGAAGTTAGTAAAGACAATATTGATGATTTTGAGCATAAAAAACGAACCCTTGAGGGAATAAAAATTGAACATTGAGTACTAAAGTAAAATTCATATTTTATCTTTTTTTTATGTTGGCAATAATCAGTTCGTCGTTGCCGGCACAAAACGTTAACGATACCATTAATGCCAACGGATACAATGTTTTTCATTATGCCAATGGTGTGGTGTCGAGCAGGGGAACCATGCGCAACGGAAAACCCGACGGTTATTGGAAAAATTTTTATGAAACGGGAATTTTAAAATCGGAAGGCAACCGCAAAAATTACTTGTTAGACAGTTTATGGCGTTTTTACAATGAAGAGGGAAAGCTTACGCTGGAAATAAATTATAAATCGGGTAAAAAAAACGGTTATCGAATTACTTATAATCCCACCGGTATTACAAAAGAAAATTTTGTAAACGATGTTAAACAAGGCTATTCGTATATATTGGATACTGCAGGTCGTATAACCATGGAAATTCCGTTTAAGGACGGTTTGGAAAACGGACTTGCACGCGAATTTGACAAAAACGGCAATGTTATTCAACTCATAAATTATAAAAAAGGATATGTGGTAAGCCGCGAAAAAATTAACAGATACGATTCGGATGGCAAACCGCACGGCAAGTGGAAATGGTTTTACGACAACGGTGCTTTAAAGGAAGAAGGAACATTTTTACATGGCCTTAAAAACGGTTATTTTAAAAAATATGATAAAAACGGAGATTTAATTTCGGTTGAAAAATATACCAATGGCGAAAAAGATCAAAAAGTTGAAGAACTTGCCAAGCTGGATGTTAAAACCGATTATTGGCCCAATGGCCGGCCTAAAATAGTGGCTTCTTACAAAAAGGGTGTTCCCGAAGGAGTACGACGCGAATACAACAAAAACGGTGAAGTAGAAAAATCCTACATTTTTCACAACGGCAATATTATTGCCGAAGGAATTTTTACCGAATCGGGAAAACACAAAGGACTTTGGAAAGAGTATTATGAAAATCACAGTTTAAAATCGGAAGGCCATTACGAAAACGATAAAAAAACAGGTTCGTGGAAATATTATTATCCCAAGGGACAGTTACAGGAAACGGGTGTTTATAAAAACGGAAATCCCGAAGGAAAATGGTTGTGGTATTATCCGTCGGGGAAATTATTGCGCCAAATGTCGTATTATGAAGGCAAACGCGACGGCACTATTACCGAATACGATGAAATGGGAAAGGTGGTGCTGCAGGGCGAATATATTGAAGATAAACGAGAAGGAAACTGGACTTATCAAACCGGTGATGCCCGCGAAGAGGCTAAATACAGCAACGATTTGAAAAATGGTTGGGATCGAATTTATTCAACTGACGGAACCCTGCTTTACGAAGGAAAATTTATTGATGACAACCCAAATGGTATTCATAAATGGTATTGGCCCAATGGTAAACTTAAAAAGGAGGGCCGTTATGTAATGGGCATTAAAACCGGTGACTGGAAAACCTATACCCAAACGGGTGAGCTGTTTCTGGTAATTACCTATCAAAATGGAAAAGAAATAAAATACGACGGTGTTACCGTTGAATAATGTTATTTAAAAAGCCTAAAGTTTAAAGTGCCTAAACTAAATAACCCCACGTAATTACAAAATACCAAACGCAGAAACCATTCACGAATGGTTTCCTGCATACCAACTGCAAACCGTTTTGTTATA
>CAYVWX010000183.1:0-6397 GCA_964455635.1 uncultured Lentimicrobiaceae bacterium
CTTCGTAAGCATATTCTAAAAAAGAAGAATCGAGAAACCAATGCCGCGGAATGTTTCCAATTGCATCGAGGACTCTTTTATCCCGAATACCTTTATGCAGCAGTGTAGATACCAACTGTTTACGCATTCCCTTATGTCTGTACGAGTCAATCATTTTCCAAATCTGAATTTTTGTGCTAAAATAGCAAACCTGCCGGAAGAAAAAGGTTACTTTTGCGCAAAATTTGATGAAATGTTAAAAATCGGTATTCTTAGCAGTCAAAACCCCGGAAATAAGCAGGTTACCGCTATAAATGCTATCGATATTTTTAACCTTACCGGCTATCTTAACTCACAACATACTCAAAAAAAGAATAGTTCGTTAAAAGAATTTGACTCTGTAGAACAGCTTGTTACAAACAACGACTGCATTTTTATTTCCAATCCGCAGGCAGAACAATTTGAAATATTTATTGAATTGCTCAAAAAATCGAAACATCTTTTTTTTGAAAATCCGATTACTTTCAGCACACAACAAACTTCAAAATTACTTGAAACCGCTGCGGAAGCAGGTGTTAAAATTCAAATGGGGCATCAAATCAGGCATAATCCCGCGTATGTTTCGGTGAAACACCTTATACAACACCCCGCACTTATTAACATACAAACCTTAACATCAGCCTCCGGCAAAAACAAATCCGAAGTAATCGACAGCTTAATTAGCGACATTGTAATTGCTTTAGAATCTTCCGGTTCCGAAATAAAGAATGTTTATGCCACCGGTGTAAATGTTACCGGTAACTCGCCCGATTTTATTCAGGCAAAAATTGAATTTATGAGCGGCACCGTTGCAAACCTTACCGGAAGCAGAATTTCGACAAAAGAAACACATCAAACGGAATTTTTTACACAAAACAGTTATATAAAAGTCGATTTTTTAAAATCAAAATCAGAAGTACTCATCGGAACCAACTCAAACAGCAGAGCGGACACCGAGGAAGCAACAACAGCCAACAGCCGGGTTAAAGAAGTTACCTCTAAATCTGAAAATCTGTTATTGAAAGAGCTCCGTATTTTTTACGATTCAATAGTTAATAACATGGAGCCGGAAACATCAATTTACACCAGTTTTAAGGCTGTGCAAATTGCCGGACAAATTCTGGAAAAAGCAACCCGGTAAAGCGCTCATTTAGGATTAAGAGCTTAAAAAGTAAAATAATTGTTAATAAATAGTTGAAATAAATACACAAAAAAGATAATAACTAACTTTTGAATGCGTTAGAAACAGTAAACAGCAAGGGGATATTGGAAAAAAATTACAAAGTATATTATTTTATTTTTCTGTGGGGTATTATTTTCAGCTTACTCGTTACGGGTGGATGCCGTAAAATGAAAAGTACACAAACCATTCCTTCTTATTTAAAAATTGATTCGGTATATCTTGAAACCTACTACCCTGTTGAAGGGAGTGAGTCGCAGGAAATTACAGATGTATGGGTATATGTTGACGATCAGCAGATGGGTGTTTTTCAACTGCCTGCGCTTTTTCCGGTCTTGGCAAAGGGAAAGCATAAATTAGAAATAAGGCCGGGCATAAAGTTAAACGGCATTTCAAGTACGCGCGTTCCTTATCCGTTTTACCACCCCATTGTTTACGACAATTTTAATTTTGTTCCCGATTCGGTTCTTAATCTCGGAAACATTAAAACCAAATATTACGACAACACAAAATTTGTCTGGCTCGAAGATTTTGAAGGCTCGTTTATTTCTATTCAGGAATCGGAAACCAGCGATACTACCCTCAACCAAACAACCCCTGCCAACAATCCGGAGGCTTTTTTAAGCAGTAACTCAAGCTATTCCGGAAAAATTGTTTTAACGCAGGATCACCCTATGTATTGGGGCTACACCTTTGATGCGTACGATTTGCCCCGCGACGGTACTCCCGTTGCACTTGAGCTAAACTTTAAAACCGACACTCCAATGGTTGTTGGCGTACTTACCAGTTTACCGGGAGATTTTAAATGGGACGACCTGGTATATTTAAACAAATCGCCGGAATGGAACAAAATCTACATCAACATTGCTCCCACAACATCGCGTTACAGCAACGCCTACGATTTTAAAATTTATTTTAGAGCCATTATTGGCTCCGATGCCGACACAGGCAACATTTATATTGACAACATTAAATTATTATACCGACAATAAGCTATGAACGCAAAGTTACAAATTGCCAAATATGTGTTTTTAGACTGGCTTGCTTCATCATTTGCCTGGACACTTTTTTATTTGTACCGGAAAGTGAACGAAGAGCAGGGCATTACAAACTATTTTGGCCATATGGTTCACGACCAAAAATATTGGATAGCTATTGTTGTCGTGCCTGTTTTTTGGTTGTTATTATACACTCTGATTGGCTCGTACAGACGCATTTACCGAAAAGCCCGTTTGCGCGAGTTGGGACAAACTCTCACCTCTACTTTAATAGGTGTAACCATCATATTTTTTGTTTTAATACTTGATGATGTTATTAACACTTATCAGGGATATTACAAATCGTTTTTGGTGTTGTTTGCATTGCATTTCTTTTTCACTTATGCTTTCAGATTGTACCTTACCACGCGAACAGTACGAAGGGTTCACAAAGGGATATTGGGTTTTAACACGGTTATAATCGGCAGCAACGGCAACGCCACACAGGTATATGAAGACATTACCAATCAGGAGATTTCGTCGGGAAACAAATTTGTTGGTTTTGTTAATGTTTTCGACCGCAAAGACTACAAACTGGCAAAACACCTGCCCTATTTGGGAAACTATAAAAACCTAAAGGGAATTCTTAAAGAGTATGATGTTGAAGAGGTAATTATTGCCATCGAACGTTCGGAAAAAGAAACGGTAGAGCGGATTATTTTAGAGTTGGAAGATTCCAACGTCATCATTAAGGTAATACCTTTAATGCAGGATATTATTTTCGGCTCGGTAAAAATCAGGGGTATTTTTCACACCCCGCTTATTGAGATATCGCCCGATCTTATGCCTGCATGGCAGCAAAGCCTCAAACGGATTATTGACATTATTTTTTCGTTGACAGCCATTATTATATTAATTCCGTTTTACATTTTTACCGCCATCGGGGTCAAACTCTCTTCGCCGGGGCCCATATTGTTTTCGCAAGATCGTGTTGGAAAATGGGGTAAAGTATTTTCGATGCATAAATTTCGGTCGATGTATGTTGATGCTGAAAAGTTCGGCCCACAGCTTTCGTCGGATAACGACCCGCGCATAACACCTTTTGGCAGGTTTATCAGAAAAGTAAGGCTGGATGAAATTCCTCAGTTCTTTACTGTTCTTAAAGGCAACATGTCGTTGGTAGGCCCACGCCCCGAACGCCAGTATTACATCGACCAAATAGTTAAACGAGCTCCACATTACCGCCTGCTGCTTAAAGTAAAACCCGGTATTACTTCGTGGGGACAGGTAAAGTACGGCTATGCATCAACCATCGACGAAATGATTGACAGATTAAAATACGACATCCTGTACATTGAAAACATGTCCATAGCCATGGACTTTAAAATATTAATTTACACCGTACTTATCGTTATTCAGGGAAGAGGAAAATAATCAGGTAAAATTTGCCAATCTTTTTTAAAGAATTGCTGTGGCAAAAAATGTCAGATACAGTTTTTTTCCTGTGATTAACTTTTTACTTTTGCCGTGATGCAAAAAAAATTTCTTAAAAACCTGAGTCTGATTCTTTTTCTGAATCTGTTAATAAAGCCTTTTTGGATTTTAGGTGTTGACAGACAGGTTTATAACGTGGTTGGCCCCGAAAATTACGGATTTTACTTTTCTGTTTTCAATTTCTCTTTTTTATTTTTTATTTTTCTCGACCTTGGCATCACCAACTTTAACAATCGCAACATTGCACAAAACAATCAGCTGTTAGACAAACACCTGGCGGGAATAGGTACCATTAAATTATTACTGGGGCTGGTTTACGGGGTTATCATTTTTGTTGTTGGGTATATAATAGGATACAGAGGCGAACAGTTAAAACTTCTGTTTTGGGTGGGTTTTAACCAGTTTTTACTATCCTTTTTACTCTATCTGCGATCCAACATATCGGGATTGTTGCTCTTTGCCATTGATAGTTTTTTATCCATCCTCGACCGCTTGCTTATGATTTTAATTGTGGGCATACTTTTATGGACAGGTGTAGCGCACAACCGTTTTAACATCGAATGGTTTGTTTACAGCCAGACAGCAGCCTATCTGATTTCGGTATTGGTAGCGTTAAGTGTAGTTTTGGCACACACATCCAAATTAAAATTCAGTTGGAATCCGGCCTTTTTTATTATGATTATTAAAAAGAGCCTTCCCTTTGCATTGTTGGTATTGCTCATGAGTTTTTACAACCGTATTGACCCTGTATTTCTGGAAAGGCTAATCCCCGGAAAAGAGGGTGATTTACAATCCGGAATTTACTCGGCGGCATTCAGAATGTTGGATGCAGGACAAAATTTTGCCTATCTGTTTTCCGTATTACTGCTTCCCCTATTCTCCAAAATGATAAAAGAAAAACAGGCCATAGGTAAACTATTAAGACTTTCGTTTTCAATAATTATTTCAGGCTCATTAATTATTGCCGTAACGGCATTTTTCTTTTCAAAAGAGTTAATGCTGCTGATGTATATACCACACGGACAAGAAACCGCTACAGGTTTTCAAATAAGAATCGACGAGTCGGCAGCAGTTTTCAGAGTACTTATGTTTAGTTTTGTGGCCATCTCGGCCAATTATATTTTTGGCACTTTACTAACTGCCAACAATAATTTAAAATGGCTTAACATTATAGCCTTTGTGGGGATGTCGAGCAATATTATTATGAATCTTATTTTAATTCCGCACATCCGGGCACTGGGCTCATCCTATGCCAGTTTAACAGCCCAAAGCTTAACTGCCATTTTAAACATCTGGCTTGCCGCTAAAATATTTAAGTTCAAGTTCGATTGGATGCTCCTGCTGAAGATTGTGTTAACCGTCCTTTTTACAGCAGGTACCGCCTGGGGATTAAAAACGTTTTCGACAATATCGTGGCACTACACCATTTCGGCAACGGTACTGGCCGGCCTTGGTGCCGCTTTTGCTTTAAAACTGCTCGACATTAAAAATATGTTTGCCGTTTTACGCATGAACGAATAACCCTTGCAGAAAAAATGCCCCTGCAGAAATATGATTACCGAATAGTTTAAATAAATAGACGCTCGGTAAAATTAATTTCCTATTTTTGCTTTCTTTACTAAAATTAAAAAATGGGTAGTAAAAATAAATCAAAACAGCTGTTTACTTCCGCTGTTCTACTTAAGGTAGCTTCAAAATACCGCACAACACTGTTGGTTGTAGCTGTTTTAGCTGTTATTTTATCTGCAATTTTTTCGGGGCCTTCATTTATAACACCGCTTTACAAGTCGGAAGTTATCCTTTTCCCTACTGCCAGCAACTCCATATCAAAGGTTTTATTAAGCAGTACTTTTAACAACACGAAAGACATCCTGGAATTTGGAGAGGATGAACAAACGGAACAGATGCTGCAGGTATTAAACTCAAACAAAATTCGCGACCGGATAATTCAGAAGTATCATTTAATGGATCATTACAACATTAAGCCTACTGAAAAATACCGGTTTACCAAGCTTTACAATAAATACGAAGACCATTTCAGATTCCGCCGGACAGAATTTATGGCTGTTCAAATAACGGTATTGGACAAGGATGCCCAAATGGCTTCCAACATGGCCAACGATGTAGCACGTTTGCTGGATTCAACCATCAATCAAATGCAGAAAACCATTGCCGTTAAAGCCTTTAAGATTGTTAAAACCGAGTATTTAAAACAAAAAAACCTTATTCGGCAAAAGGAAGACTCTCTTACAAAATTGAGAGAATTAGGCGTTCACGATTACGAAAGCCAGGCCGAAATGTTTAACCGGCAGCTTGCCATTGAAATGGCCAAGGGAAACAACAACGGTGTAAAACGGCTTCAAAAAAAACTGGATGTTCTGGCTAAATACGGCGGAGCTTATGTGTCGTTACGCGATGCGCTGGAACACGACAAAAAGCTACTTAGCGAATTAAAAGAAAAATACGAAGAGGCTAAAGTTGATGCTTTTGAAAACCTGCCGCACACTTTTATTGTAAGCAGTGCTTACAAAGCGGAAAAAAAAGCATACCCCATACGCTGGCTTATAGTTGTTATATCTACTATTTCGGCATTGCTTTTGGCAATGATAATTTTAGGAATAAGCGATTATAACAAACCTGAAGAGACACAGGTTAAAAAAAAAAAAAAAAAAGAAAAAAAAAGAAAAAAAAAAAAAAAAAAAAAAAAAAAAAAAAAAAAAAAAAAAAA
>CAYVWX010000184.1:0-6378 GCA_964455635.1 uncultured Lentimicrobiaceae bacterium
CGACTAATGAAAAATATGCCGGAAAAAATAACCGTGAAGAAGATACCATTGTCAGGCTGAAAAAAATTATTGAGCAACGTATTAGGGAATTTGAAAAAGAGAAAAAACAAAAGGGAGGAGAGCAGAAATCAAAACCACTTTCAAAAAAATCGAAATTATCTCTTATCGATGAGTTTATTAACAGCCAGCCCTCCATAAGCAAAATAAAAAGTAAGTTTTACGATCCGGTTGATAAAGCAAAGGAGAGCGTTGTTGACCAGGAAGACATTGTAAGCGAAACATTGGCTTCCATATATATGGATCAGGGCTATTACGAAAAAGCCATAAAAATGTATGAAAAATTAATTTTGAAATTTCCGGAAAAAAGTAGTTACTTTGCACCCCTTATTAAAAAAGCTGATAAAGAATTAAAAAATAAAAATTAGTAAACCATGTATATTTTATTTTCAATAGTAATTTTAGTTGTAAGTGTTTTACTGGGTTTAATCGTTTTGGTACAAAATCCAAAAGGTGGCGGTTTGGCTGCTAACTTTTCAGGCGGAAGCCAGTTTATGGGTGTAAGGCAAACAGCCGACATGCTCGAAAAATTAACCTGGGGCTTTGGCGTGGGTATCTTAATTTTAAGCCTGGCCACTGCCACTATTATTCCCCGAAAAATAAATACCGAAGGACAGGAAGATTCGCAGTTAAAAAATAAAATTGAAAACACGGCTGCACCGGTAAATCTTCCCGCTGCACCCGCTCAGGATAACAGCAAAAAATAAAAGTTAATAATTTGTATTTAAAAATGTCAGAATGTCATAGATGTTCTGACATTTTTTTTGTCCCGGGGTTTGGCACGAAATATGCCAATGGGCTGGCAGTATTTAAACCATAAAATAATAAAAGATATGGCAAATGTAAACATCAAACCACTGGGCGACCGCATAGTTATTGAGCCCGTTGAGGCAGAAGAAAAGACAGCCGGTGGAATCATTATTCCCGACACAGCAAAAGAAAAACCATCCATGGGAATTGTTGTGGCAGTTCCCGATGCCAACGACGATAATAAAATTACCGTTAAAGTGGGCAATAAAGTACTGTATGGTAAATATGCCGGTACCGAAATAACGTTAAACGATAACGATTATCTGATCATGAGCGAATCGGATATACTGGCAATAGTTTAATTGAAAAAATAAAATTTAAAAATAACAAAACAAAAATTTAAAAAAATGGCAAAAGACATTTTATTCGATCACGAAGCAAGAGAAGGCCTTAAAAAAGGTGTTGACGCATTATCAAATGCAGTAAAAGTAACCCTGGGACCCAAAGGAAGAAACGTAATTATTGATAAATCGTTTGGTGCTCCTCAGGTAACCAAAGACGGTGTTACCGTTGCCAAAGAAATTGAACTTTCCGACGCTATCGAAAATATTGGTGCACAAATGGTTAAAGAGGTAGCCTCTAAAACCAACGATGTGGCCGGCGACGGTACAACCACTGCAACGGTTTTAGCTCAGTCAATTTTTAATACAGGCCTTAAAAACGTAACGGCAGGTGCCAATCCCATGGACTTAAAACGGGGCATCGACAAGGCTGTTACCGCCGTTATTGACGGCATTAAAAAATTGAGCCACGAGGTTGGTAACAGCAACGACAAAATTGAGCAGGTAGCCAGCATTTCGGCTAACAACGACAATGTTATTGGCAAAATGATTGCCGAAGCCATGGGCAAGGTTAAAAAAGAGGGTGTTATCACCATTGAAGAGGCCAAAGGTATTGAAACTTATGTTGATGTTGTGGAAGGTATGCAGTTCGACCGCGGTTACATTTCGCCTTACTTTGTAACCGATACCGAAAAAATGACTACTGTTTTCGAAACTCCTTTAATTCTTATCCATGATAAGAAAATCTCGGTTATGAAAGAGCTGCTTCCTATTTTGGAAAAAGCCGTTCAAACAGGCAAACCTTTACTTATTATTGCCGAAGATGTTGATGGTGAAGCGTTGGCAACACTTGTTGTTAACCGTTTGCGCGGATCGTTAAAAATTGCAGCTGTTAAAGCTCCCGGTTTTGGCGACAGAAGAAAAGAGATGCTGGAAGACATTGCCGTTTTAACCGGTGGTGTTGTCATCTCAGAAGAAAAAGGTTACAAGTTGGAAGATGCTACCCTCGAAATGCTTGGTGAAGCCGAAAAGGTTACCATCGACAAAGAAAACACAACCATTGTAAGCGGCAAAGGCGATGCCGATAATATCCAGGCTCGCGTAAACCAAATTAAAGCACAAATAGAAACCACTACTTCCGATTACGACAAAGAGAAATTGCAAGAGCGTTTGGCTAAATTAGCCGGTGGTGTTGCCGTAATTTATGTAGGTGCTGCCAGCGAAGTTGAAATGAAAGAGAAAAAAGACCGTTTCGACGATGCCCTGTCAGCTACCCGTGCTGCCATCGAAGAAGGTTTTGTCCCCGGTGGTGGTGTTGCTTTGTTGCGTGCTGCCGCTTCGCTCGACAATATGAAAGTTGAAAACGAAGATGAAGAAATTGGTATTAACATCGTTCGTCGTGCTATCGAAGAGCCCCTGCGTATTATTGTCGAAAATGCAGGCCTCGAAGGTTCGGTGGTTGTAAATGAAGTTAAAAACGGAAAAGACGACTATGGCTTCAATGCTCGTACCGAAAAATACGAAAACCTTACCAAAGCCGGTGTTATCGATCCTACTAAAGTAACTCGTGTAGCATTGGAAAACGCTGCCTCTATTGCAGGCATGTTGTTAACTACCGAGTGCGTTTTAAGCGAGCATAAAGATGAAAATGCCGCAGCAGCTCCTGCCATGCCTCCTATGGGCGGTGGAATGCCCGGTATGATGTAATATCGTACTTTCATAAATAAAAAAGCCGGCATCAATTGATGCCGGCTTTTTTATTACCCATTTTACGGTAAGCAATATCAACATTTTTTATAAAACAATGTTCTTTTTGGGTTTTACACTTAAAACCGGAAAAGGCGAATGATTTACCATTTGGCTGGCATAAGGCCCCATCCATAAATTTGCCGTGGTGGTTTCCTGTTCGGTCATAATTACAATCAGGTTGGCTTTAATTTTATGGGCATACTCAAGGGTGTCGTCGGTAATTTGTTTGGAGTCGATAAACTCGGAAATAAACTTAACATTCTTCTCTTTAAAGTAATCCTCGGCCTGGGCAACATATGCTTTTATCCGGTATCTGATGTCGTTGTGGCTTGAGGTTTGTAATCCCAATATGTGAACTTCCGAATTAAAATAACTTGCCAATTCGGCAGTAACAGGTATTTTTTCGCGTGTAACCTTTGTGCTGTCAAGAGGTAATACAATTCTTTCAAGATCCTGTTTTATGTCGTTTCCGCCACGAATTGTAAGCACGGGTACATTGCTGGCCGAAACAATTCTGTTTGCATTGCTTCCCGACCAAAACTCTTCAAAACCCGAAAGTCCGTGTGTTCCCACAACTATCATATAAGCTTTCAGTTCGTCGGCAACATCACAAATTTCGCTGTAAACTTTTCCTTTACGGATCACAAAATCAATGTTGTTACAACAGCCGTCATATTTTTTAAGTAGCTGACTAAATTGTTTGGCTACCGCATCAAGGCGGTGTGTGGGATCGATGTTAAAAATTTCTTTGGAATAATCAATGTGATCGACCCATACCATCGATACGGACATGTTTGCCTTTTTGGCTATTACAATAGCATGCTCCAAGGCATTAAATGAATTATCGGAGAAATCAATTCCAACAACAATACGTTTCATAATTGTTTAGTTTTGGTTAATGTTTTCATCGGGAAAATGTATATAATCTTTTATCACCCATACATTTCTGAATTTTTTCTTTATCTTCTCCAACTCACCCAATGCCTCCAGCCTTGTTCTGAAATCGCCAACCCTTACACGGTAATAAGGCTCCTGAAAACTAAGGTAAGCCGCAACATCCGGAAAATCTTCATGAAACTTCTCCATCACATCATGGGCGGCATCCAGTGCATCGTTACCCGAATCTTTAAAAAGTTGAATGCGATATCCTGTAACAAAAGGATAAGCCTTGTTGTGGGCTGCGTGCATAATTATTAAAGAGTCAACACGCGAATCGGCTTTAATTTCAACGTTTCCCTCCTGCGCATACGCTGCTGTTACAATAAACGTTAAAATCGATATCAAAATAATATTTCTCATTCAGTAATAATTGTTGTTTAATAAGGTTTTAACTTCCGTTAAATAAAAAAAGTAAAACTAATTATATTCTTTATCCCTCAAACTTAAAACCGGAACTTTTGCACCGTTTATCAGCTGTTGAGCGTACGGGCCCAAAAATTTGTTGGCAGTAGTGATGTTTTGTTCCGTCATAATGGCTATTAAATCAACCCCGTTTTTCTCGCCATATTCCAATATAGATGCGGCAACATTAACAGCCTCAACACTTTCTATTTTATATTTTATATTTTTATCTGAAATACATTTCTCCGCTTCCCGTCCAAAGCTGTCGATTCGTTTACGAATAACACCAATCGGCGAGTTATATACCTTTAGCAAATGTATTGTTGCATCAAAGCGCTTTGCAAGTTCAACGGTAAAAGGCAGTTTTTGTTTTGTTTCCAGCGAACTGTCCAGAGGTAGCAAAACGGTATTTATGCTTTTTTCAAAGTTATAATCTCCCCGAACCGTTATTACCGGACAGGGAGCGGAAGTCATAATCCGGTAGGCATTGCTACCAATCCAGTATTGTTCAAACCCTGTTACACCGTGCGTTCCGGTAAAAATAATATCGGCTTTAAGCTGACGGGCAGCTTTGCCGATTTCCTGATAAACTTTTCCCTTTTTTAAATGATATTGTAATCTTTCGCCCGGTACTTTCGACTTATAATCGGTAACAATTTTTTTTAAATAATTTTTCTTTTCAATACGAAGCCCTTCTTCAATAGTATCCATTAAATTTTCATCAAGAGATGAATTATCAACCCAGACAAGATGAATGGAAGCATCCAGTTTGCCGGCGTACATAATGGCATACTCTAACACATGAAGCGAGTTTTTTGAAAAATCGGTGGCAACAAGTAATGTTTTCATGGCTTTAAATATTTTACCGGCTTGTAATTACCTTCAATACTTTTGGGCACGGTTAGTTGTGGCTAATGTACTAATTTTTGTTTTAATTCACAAAAAATGTTACAAGATTTTAGAAGTAATAATTTTTTTACAAAGGAGGTGGTATGGTTAAAATCCTTAATTTTGCTCATTAATAACGAAATAAATTTTTAACATGAACGAAAACCTGGATAGCACCGGTGCCTCTTTTTCAAAAATTGAATCGGAGATAGAAAAAGTTCTCAGACCTTCGGAGTTTGACAGTTTTGCCGGCCAGCCACAGGTTGTCGAAAATCTTAAAATCTTTGTTGAAGCTTCTCGTCAGCGTGGCGATGCGTTAGATCATGTATTGCTTCACGGCCCTCCGGGATTGGGAAAAACCACACTGTCGTATATTATTGCCAACGAGCTGGGCGTTAACATAAAAGTAACCTCAGGCCCTGTGTTGGATAAACCCGGCGACCTTGCGGGATTGCTTACCAATCTGGAAGAAAACGATGTGCTTTTTATTGATGAAATTCACAGGTTAAGTCCGGTGGTAGAGGAGTATCTTTATTCAGCCATGGAGGATTACAAAATTGATATCATGATTGAAACCGGCCCCAATGCCAGGTCGGTAGAAATTTCGCTGAACCCGTTTACACTTATTGGCGCAACTACACGATCGGGGTTGCTTACAGCGCCTTTGCGGTCGAGGTTTGGCATCAACTCAAGGCTTTCCTATTACGATACCGAAACACTGTCACACATTGTGAGACGTTCGGCATCTATTATAAAAGTAGAGATTGAGGACGATGCATCCGTTGAAATCGCCGGACGAAGCAGAGGCACACCACGTATTGCCAATTTGCTTTTGCGTCGTGTACGCGATTTTGCCCAGATAAAAGGTAGTGGCATTATTGATATGGAAATAACGAAAGTTGCCCTAAAAGCGTTGAATGTAGATAGCCACGGACTGGATGAGATGGACAACCGTATTTTAAGTACCATTATTGATAAATTCAAAGGTGGCCCTGTGGGTATAACTACCATTGCCACAGCTGTTGCCGAAGAAGCAGGAACCATTGAAGAGGTTTACGAACCGTTTCTTATTCAGGAAGGATATCTTATGCGCACTCCCCGTGGACGAGAGGTTACCGAAATGGCTTACAAACACCTTGGCAAGGTTAAAAATCCCGAACAGGGAAAACTGTTTTAAAAAAATTTTTACTCATTTTCAGGATGGAGAAGTTGAGTGCAGGATGCCGGTCCTGATAATTTACGATTAAACATC
>CAYVWX010000185.1:0-6302 GCA_964455635.1 uncultured Lentimicrobiaceae bacterium
ACATTATAACCCGCCTGCACCAAGGCATCTAACACGGGAACAGCAAAATCAGGCGTTCCCATAAAAACTATTTTCATGTCTTTTTTCATAGGGTAAAAATACAAATAGTTATCGTCCGGTTTAAAAAAAAAGCCTGACAACTTTATGCCAGGCTATTTACCAAAATGGTTAATAACTTACTTTCCAAGTTTTGTTTCTACCCTGGCAATATACCGGTCGATATTACTGCCGTATTTGGTGGTTGGGTATTTATTACGAATAATGGTATAATTATCAAGTGCTTCCTGATTTTTACCCATCAGCTCGTAAGTTTCGCCTGCTTTAAAATAAAACAACGAAGCGGTAAAACTGTTGTTGTTCATGGTTGCAGCTTTTAAATACTGACTGACGGCCTTTGCCTGATCGCCTTTTTCAAGATAAGCATCGCCAAGTGCACCCTGAGCCATGGGGCCAACAAGCTCATCGTCAACCTTAAATTTTGTCAGGTAATCAATTGCCTTGTCGTAATCTCCTTTTTTCAGAAAGCAGATACCCGCATAATAATTGGCAAGGTTACCCGGTTTGGTGGAGCTGTACTCATCGGCAATATCCACAAAACCCAAATGATTTCCGTCGCCAAACAAAGCTTTGTTCAACGAATCGGATTCAAAAAACTGCTGGGCAGCGTATATCTGCTCCTGAGCATCTTGTGTTTTCGGCTCAATAATATATTTCTGATAACCGAAATATCCCAAAACTATTGCCAAAATAATCAGCACACCAATAATAAGCGAGTTCTGGTTTTTAATAATAAATTCTTCACTTCTTGTTAGAGACTCTTCAATATTTTCAATTGTCTTCTCTGTTTTTCTAATCTCTTGTTCTTTCTTGTTTGCCATACCTTTTGATTTTGAGGTTGCAAAAGTATATTTTTATTCTTAATAATAAAACAGCTGCTTTTATTTTTTTAACTTTGTCAATCTTGCAGGTGTTTTTGTTTTTGTTGCGTTATAATTAGTTACAATCCAATATTTTATGAAATTTGTTTATGCATTAATCATTCTTCCGTTCATTTTGTTTTCAACAACAGCCAAAGGCGGATGGGTAATTTCGGAGGTAAGTTCCGACCAATTTGGCAACAAAAGTCATCAAACAACTTTTTTGCAAAACAACAAGGTAAGATACGAATCGGAGCTTTCGATAGCCATCATTGATTTGGATAAAGAACTGATTACGTTGGTATTTCCCGTTCAAAAGGTTTACTGGCAGGGTACTGCCGATGATTTTAAAAAAGGTACCCGCGATGCATTTGAAGCGCAAATGAAGTCGCTTGTGAATGAAGCATCGGCCGATCAAAAAGATACTTATCAACAATTTTACAGTGATATATTAAAAAAGCTGAAAGCCCGCGATACCCTAAAAATAGAAACGCATGTCAGCGTTAAAAATTTAAGTATTACCGATACCATAGGAGATTACATTACCCATGGCTACAACATTTACGTTGACAGTGTTTTAAACGAAAGAATCTGGATTTCATACGACGAAACCCCCTTTAAGGAGATTAATTTACATAACCTGATGGAGTTTACAAGTCAGATGGCTCCCATGAGCGGCGGTATAAATGTTTCTAATTCCGATCAGTACATCAATCTTGTGCAAAAAGGGCTGGTGGTTAAAACCGAGAAATACATCAACGGCCATCTTGCCACAACAACAAAATTAACCCTGGCTAAAGAGGGAAAAATTTCCGATGCTTTTTTTACCGCACCTCCCCTTTATCGTAAAGCCTCCATTTCGGAAGTTTTAGAAATGAGTGCCGAAAACGATCTGCCGGATATTAATGCTAAACCTGATAACCACACAAACTCACCTTTTAAAGATGACGGAAATTATTAATCAATTTTCTTAACCTTTCGTGCAACTTTTATCCTTTTCGGTTTTTCATCATTATCAGCTTTAGGGCATTTTCCGCTAATTATTAAATTTTATAAAATGAAGAAGACAATTTTTCTTGCTGTATTTTCAATTATTTTCATCGGCTTTTTAAAAGCCGAAACCGACTCCACCCAACAATACCTGATTTTAAATCATTGGCTTACAACAGGAACTATCGGCATCAGGCCTCCTGCTTTTAACAGCCGTAACAGCGTAAAAGGCAATAAGTTTAAGGCTGCAGACCTGTTAAAGCTTCAAGCAAAAGATGTTGTAAACCCCGCTGAAGGCGACACCTTTATTATTAGAAACAACAAACCTTACCGGTGGAAAGCAGCCAAACTGAGTAAAAGCGGTTACATAAACCTGAAGCCTGTTAAAAAATCCACTTACAGTAAATCGTGGCTGGCAACCTATGTATCGACAGACCGGTTTATAAAACTGAATATTAAAATCGAAACCCGTCAGTGCTTCGAGCTTTATGTTGACGGTGTAAAAAAAAGCAGCAAATACAATGTTACAGGAGAAAAGAAAAAAGCCGATAAGAAAAACATATCGGTAAATCTGGAAAAAGGCACCCATTTAATTACCCTAAAAACGCTTTACGATGCACACAAAAAGGGGGTTTGGAAACTTGTTTCACAAATCGGTTTTAGCAAAAAAATTCCTGCTGATGCTGTTAAAATAACGACTGTCCCTCAATATTTTATGGACATCAACCATTTGATGAACGGAAAGCATTTAAGAAACGTTTCCATTTCGGATGACGGAAACCTGATAATGTTACAATATCAAAAAGTTTATCCGCCCGACGGCAAAACCGAATCGTGGTTCGAGATAAGAAACCGGGACAACAACCAATTGATTTACTCTTCGCAGTATGCCAATATTTCTAATGTGCAGTGGGTTCCCGGCAAAGAGGCCATATCGTTTAAGGCAAAAGCAGGCGGAAGCAACAAACTGTTTTTGCTAAACCTGACCAATATGCAACAAACCGTTTTGTTAAACAATTTAAAAAACACGGGCTATTATCAATGGTCGCCCACAGGCAGCTTTATTGTTTTCAGCATAAACGAAAAGCCCGACAAAAATAAAAGCGGATTGATTCATGTGGTTAACATGATGGATCGCTGGCCGTGGTGGCGCAACAGAGGGCAGCTCTACAAGCTCAACATCAACGATTTAACCATCGAAAGACTGACTTACGGATACCTGAATACGGAGTTGCAGGACATCAGCCACGACGGAAAAAAAATACTCATCTCACAAAGCGTTCCCAACTTTTCTCAAAGGCCTTACACACGGCAAATTATGATGGAACTGGATTTAAACACTTTACATGCCGACACCCTCTGGAATCAGACTTTTGGCGGAAGGGCTCAATATTCGCCCGACGACCGCAAGCTGTTGGTAACGGGCAGTGCCGCCATGTTTAACGGAACCGGTGTTAATATACCTGCCAACGAAATTCCCAACGATTACGACATACAGGCCTACATTTACAATCTCAAAAGCGGGGCTGTCCATTGTATAACTAAAGATTTTGACCCTTCCATTGAGGGTGCACAGTGGAACAAGCTCGACAACATGATATATTTCAGGGTGGAAGAAAAATCGTGGAGTAAACTCTACAGCTACAATACAAAAAGTACCAAATGGCATAATTTACAGGCAAAAGCCGATATGGTTAACGGATTTGAATTGGCTTCAAATGCCCCGGTTATGGTTTACTACGGAAGCAGTATGCAATATCCTAAAACTGCCTGGAGCTGCAACCTTGACGGCACAAACCAAAAATTAATTGACAATCCAGAAAAAGATTTCTTTAAAGAGATATCATTTGGAAAAACGGAAAACTGGAATTTTAAAAGCAGAAGCGGGCGTACCATCGAAGGCCGTATTTACTATCCGCCGGATTTCGACAAAAACAAAAAATATCCTGTTATTGTGTATTATTATGGAGGAACCTCGCCCACCGGAAGAGATTTCAGAGGTCGTTATCCCAAAAATCTGTTTGCAGCACAGGGCTATGTTGTTTACGTATTACAACCCGACGGTGCTACCGGTTTCGGACAGGAGTTTTCGGCACTGCATGTTAACAACTGGGGCAAAACCGTTGCCGATGAAATTATTTTAGGAACCAAGACATTTTTAAAAGAGCACCCCTTTGCCAATCCTGAAAAAGTAGGCTGCATGGGAGCTTCTTACGGTGGATTTATGACCATGTTACTTACAACCCGCACCAATATTTTTGCCACGGCTATTGCCCATGCCGGCATCAGCTCCATATCTTCTTACTGGGGCGAAGGCTATTGGGGATATCTGTACAGCTCGGTTGCCTCTGCCAACAGCTTTCCATGGAATAACAAAAATCTTTATGTCGGGCAAAGCCCACTGTTTAGTGCCGACAAGGTAACCACTCCCCTTCTGCTTTTACACGGCAACGCCGATACCAATGTGCCTATCGGCGAAAGCTTACAAATGTTTACAGCGCTTAAATTATTGGGGAAAACCGTTGAACTTGTTGAAATTGAAGGACAAAATCATCACATCATCGACTACAAGAAACGCATCCTGTGGCAAAAAACCATTCTGGCCTGGTTCGACAGATGGTTAAAAGATCAACCACAATGGTGGGACAATCTGTATCCAAAAGAAGACCTGTAACGGAGTGGAGAAGTAATAAGTTAGGGGTTGGGAGTACTGTTTTTTTTGCTTGAAACATTGTTTTTTTGAATGTTGTTACCAGCTTCGCCCTTTTACACAAGCACCAAATCTGCTCGGGTTGCAACGACCTTTATCGAGGTTAAACTTTAGTGAAAAATAGAGGTCAATACTGTCTAAATCCTTAAAATCGAGAATGGTGCCCAAACATTCGGTGCCAACCGTCAAAGTATAAAACCGCAACGCAAGGCCAAACCTCCAGCGTTCGTACTGATACAACGACACCGGCATGCTAACACCCAACATCCGGGTTTCGTAACGCGGAACTATGGCTAATTGCGCCGCCCGTTTGGTATCTTTTAAATAAAAATGCAACGGATGTATCCATATCATTCCCATATAATACGAACCCATTATATGCCAGTCGAATTGCAGGCTTAAAGCAGTGGGCAGGCCTATTTTCATTTTATCATCCTTTAAAGATGCGTTGGAGTCGCCCAACATCAAACTACTTAAATATCGCATTCCCACATCGGCAGTCATACCTTTCAGTGTATCAAGGTCATCGGTGTTTAACGAAACATTTTCCACATTAAAAACATGATATTCGGTATCTTTATTAAAAGAGATTCGTCCCAGATCTAAAATTGAAATTCCAATCTTATACAGGTAGTCCTCATAAGAAAACTCGCAGGGCCGGGAGCCTTTGTTTTCGGAATACCGATTCTTTTTTTTGATAAAAGTAATGCCAATATCGGCACCCAGCCCAAAACCCACCGAGTTAAACGGGTGCGAAAAAGAGGATGCCAGTCCCGACGCAGGCATGGCAAAAGCAACATTGGTTTGAAATTTATAAAAGTCAACTGTTTTGCTGTCCATGGCTATATAGTCAACCGTTCGGAACTCGCTATAACCGCCATTGAGGCCGAAAAGCAGCTTACCCGTTATACCTGCCGACAACTGATTTCCATTTCTGTCGTAAATAATTCGCGCATACGAAAAAGCCAACTCTTCCCAGGTTAACAGCGAAAAGCTAAAATCACTGTCGTTAAAGCGGATTCCCTGAAGCGGTTCGTAGGTTAAGTCCTCATACATAAATACCAGTGTTTCCCAGGGAATATTTATGCCCGATGAGGCAAAACGCAGTGAAGCAGAAACAGCAAAAGCACTTTTTCCGTTCTGCAGCATTGCCGACGGGCCATTTACCCTCGATACAATTCGCGCCCATTTATCGTTTCTGTTGTTAAAATAGGTATAGTATCCGTTGTACATATATTTTCCATACCTGGGAATAATAGTATCGGCAGTAATTAAACCAAATAGCGAGTAATCTTCATGAGGGATGTAACCAAAATTATTGGAAAAATGTGTAGAGGCTCCAACCAGATTTACATCGATAAAAACTTTATTAAGCGTAAGAGAGGCAGGGTTTATATGGCCACCCCAAATTCCGCTGTAATTGCCCAACGACTGTCCCAACGACTCTTGTCCCAACATGGGATTATACATCATCTTCAACAGAAAAATCAGTATAATAATCCCCCCTCTTTTATGTTTAAAATAAAAGTTCACGTCGTTTACAATTTAATAAAGCTTTACCAAATAACCTTTTTCCATTCGCAAAAATAGCACAAGTTTCGTCACCTCTTGCAGCTATTAGGGAGATTTACCAACTATTTAAAGTTAACAATACTGTTAATGAGCTTAGTTAGTCAGATATTAAT
>CAYVWX010000186.1:0-6291 GCA_964455635.1 uncultured Lentimicrobiaceae bacterium
CCATCGTCCTGTCGTTCTTTCCCCCGCTCATGGTTCGATACGATACTCCTGGCGAGGGCAACTTGAAAAATTATTTAGGACACTCCAACAAGTCGCGCTGCCACTATTTTACGAAAATTAACAGTGGCGGTGTAACTACGGCCTTAAGTCAGCTAAAGTGAGAAAAAGTGTTGAGGATTGTTGTTTTACTTAACACGATTAACCATACGTTGGGCAACTGTTTTTAGCTCGTTTTTCTTTTCCTCGTCAATGTTTACTTTGTTTAGATATTCCATGCTGTTGTTAAAGTGCTTATCGATTAGCAGGGAGGTTTCTTTTTCAACATCCAAAAGGGCAAAGTATTGTTTAACGGTTTTTATTTTTTCTTCTTCATCTTGCTGAGTTTCCGTATAGAGCCGGATAAGCTCATTACGCGTATTGGCATCGGCTCTTTCCAGTGCTTTTAAATAGAGAAAAGTTTTTTTGTTGGAAACAATGTCTCCACCGGTTTTTTTGCCAAAAACCTCAACATCGCCGTAAGTATCCAAAAGGTCGTCTTCGAGTTGAAAACCCAACCCGATAGAAATGCCAAAATTGTACAGGTTCTCGGTGTCGGCAGGAGAAGCACCGCCAATTAACGAACCGATTTTTAATGAAGAAGCGAAAAGCACACCGGTTTTGAGTCGAATCATCTCCATATATTCGTCAACGGTAACATCATTTCTGTTTTCAAATTCAAGATCCAATTGTTGTCCTTCGCACACTTCAATGGCTGTTTGGCTAAAAACCGAGAGCACCTCACCTAAAATCTCTTTATCGGCTATTTGCGCATATTGATAAGCTTTGGCAAACAGGGTGTCGCCTGAAAGAATTGCCGTATTCTGGTTCCATTTTTTAAACACTGTTTTTTTACCCCGCCGTACCGGTGCATTGTCCATAATATCGTCGTGGATGAGTGTAAAATTATGAAACAGCTCAATGGCAATGGCCTGAGGTAATGCTTTGGCAAGATCGTTGTCAAACAAACAGCATCCCATTAAAGTAAGTACGGGCCTGATGCGTTTCCCCCCTAATTTAAGCGTGTATTCAATGGGTTCGTAAAGCTGCGACGGGAATCCTCCAAAATGTTGTCTGGCAAGTTCTTTTTCAAAATATTCCGATAGTTGGTATTGCGAATACATATTTTAACTGATTAAGTCCAACAGGTACTTTCCATAGCCACTTTTAACCAGCGGTTTGGCAATTTTTATTAGCTGTTCTTTATTGATAAATCCCTTTCGATAAGCTACTTCTTCTATACATCCCACTTTTAAACCCTGGCGGCTTTCAACAATATTTACAAATTGAGATGCTTCCAGAAGCGAGGTAAAGGTGCCGGTATCAAGCCAGGCGGTTCCTCTGTCTAACACGCCAACTTTCAGCAATCCCTTTTCAAGATAGTATTTGTTAACATCCGTTATTTCGTATTCTCCGCGGGCACTGGGTTTAATGTTTTTGGCTACTTCAACAACGCTGTTGTCGTAAAAATAGAGTCCCGGAACGGCGTAATTTGATTTGGGAGCCAACGGTTTTTCTTCGATAGAAACGGCTTTGTTGTCTTGGTCAAATTCAACAACACCGTATCTTTCGGGGTCGTTAACATGGTATGCAAAAACAATTCCTCCCTCCGGGTCGCTGCTTTCAACCAGCAGTTGTTGTAATTTGTTGCCGTAAAAAATATTGTCGCCCAGCACAAGGGCTACTTTGTCGTTACCAATAAACTCTTCGCCAATTACAAAGGCTTGAGCCAGTCCGTTGGGTATTTCCTGAACAGCATACGAAAATTTGCAGCCAATGTTTGAACCGTCGCCCAACAGTTTTTCAAAGTTAGGCAGGTCGTGGGGTGTTGAAATAATTAATATTTCATGAATGCCGGCAAGCATTAAAATCGACAGCGGATAATAAATCATCGGTTTATCATACACCGGCATAAGTTGTTTGCTAACGGCAATGGTTAAAGGGTGTAATCTGGTTCCCGAACCTCCTGCTAATATAATACCTTTCATGTGTTTATAAATTTGTTTGCCCTGTGGAATATTTTTACAAATTCCACAGGGTGAATCTGTTAATATGTTTTTTATGTTTTGTCATGATTTTCGGCTTCGCCATCGAAAATCACGCCAAAACGGGTCTTGTTTTATTTTCTTTACCTCGGGTTAACACCCGAGGCTATAATATATCACCCCTACGGGGTTTGCAAATAATCATGTTGTCATGTGTCGAATTTACGACATGGATGTTTCATATTTATGAATTTTTTAAGTTGTTGTTTTCTGTGTCATCGCCCAACTCTTCAATAATCAGTTTGTCCAGTTCAATGTCTTCTTCTTCGTCAAATACTTCCAAAAAGGGTTCTTTAAACGATTTTGTAAGCAACCATTTATCAATGCTTAAAAGTAATGACGGCAACACAAAAAGGTTGGAAAACAGGGCTACCAACAATGTTACCGATACAAGATATCCCAATGCTTCGGTTCCTCCAAACGATGAAAGTGTAAACATTGAAAAGCCGAAAAAGAGTACAATGGCCGAGTAAATCATGCTGTAGCCGGTTTCCTGAAGAGCAAGTAGTACCGATTTTTTTATTTGCCAGTTGTTGTATTTAAGCTGCAACCTGTATCTGGAAAGGAAATGGATGGTGCTGTCAACACTAATTCCCAAAGCAATACTAAAAATTAGTATGGTGGAGGGTTTGATGGAGATGCCGAAATATCCCATCATTCCTGCTGTTAAAATTTGAGGGATAATATTGGGAATCAGTGAAATAATAATCATACGGGCAGATGAAAAGATTAATGCCATCAGCATGGTAATAGCTACAATGGCCAGTAAAAGACTTGAAAACAGGTTTTTAACGAGGTAGTTGGTTCCTTTAAGAAAAACAACACTGGTTCCCGTTAAATGAACCTCATATTTTTTAGGTGGAAAAATTGAATCGATTTGCGGATTTAGTTTTTTAAGTATTCTTTCAATATCGTTGGTTCCGATGTTGGCCATCTGTACCGACACTCGTGTGGTTTGCAGGTTTGAATCGACGAATGATTTTAAAATGGAATTGTTTCCTCCTTTGTCCAGCGACGGAACATACGAAAGAATAAAATTTCGTTCCTGATTGTTGGGAAGCGAATACATTTTGGGATTGCCCCGGTAAAAAGCCTGCTTAGCCGATTTAACCACCTCCACAATGGACAGGGGCTCCGAAAATTCCGGATATGTTTTTAAAATATTTTGAAGTTTATCAATCTTTCTGAGGGTAGATGACCTGAGTATCCCCTTGGGTTTTTTGGTGTCAATGGTTATTTCAAGCGGCATGACACCATTAAAATTCTGCTCCAGGAAAATCAAATCTTTATAAAGTATATCGTCCTTTGAAATGTCGTCAACAATGTTGCCGGTAGTTTTAAGTTTTGTGATGCCGTAAATTCCGGCTATTAACAAAATACCTGTAATGGTATATATTACCGGCCTTTTTGTTTGTACAATGATTACTACTTTATCTAAAAACCTGCTGATAAACCCTTTTTCCAGATGCTTCAGGTGCTTGGGCTTGGGCTCGGGAAAAAAGCTAAACAAAATGGGAAGCATAAACAGCGACAACAGATAAATAAGAAAGATGTTTAATGCTGCAATAATTCCAAACTGTACAAGCAACTGGTTTCCGGTTATAATAAAGGCTGCAAAGCCTACGGCAGTGGTAGCATTGGTGAGCAGGTTGGCGTTGCCGATACGCGAAATCATTCGTGACAGTGCTTTAATTTTATTGCCGTGTTCGCGGTACTCGCTCAAATATTTGTTTAAAAGAAATATTGAGTTTTCAACACCGATAACAATCAGCAGCGGTGGTAATATGCCTGTTAATATGGTAATTTTATATCCAAATAAAACCACTGTCCCCAGTGCCCAGATAACGGCAACAATAACCACAAGCATGGCAAAAAATACGGCTCGCAACGACTTAAACAGCACAAATAGCAGAATAGACGCAATAATCAAGGCCATTAAAACAAACAACAACAGTTCGTTTTGAATCATTTTGCTGGTAACCGTACGTATGTACGGCAATCCGGAGTAGTGAATTTTTATATGATAGGTTGATCCGTACCGGTCAATTTTTTCTTTTATCTCTCCAATTAAGGGAATTCGTTTTTTAGAGTTGATAACCGTTTTATCAAGGGTTATCATCATTAGATTTACGTTGGTTTTTTTATTAAAAAGCCTTCCGTTGTAAAGGGGCAACGAGTAGAGTACCTTTTTTACCGAATCAACTTCGGCTTGCGAAGAGGGTTTGTGACTGAGAATAGGCTTAAAGTTAAACTTTCTGAGGCTGTCGTTTCGCACAAGCGAAAAGGCATGGGCAGCCGAAACCACCCCTTCAACACCGTTTATCTCAGATACATCACGGGTTAAGTCGTACCACGATGTAAAATGGTTGAGTGTAAACAGATTGGAATCCTGAATGGCTACAAAAATAACGCTGCCGTCCTGCCCAAACTGTTGTTTAAACTTTTTATACTCTATGTTAATGGGGTCATCATCAGGAAGCATGGATGCCATTTCGTACGACATCTTAATTTTTGAACCGGTATATCCCATAAAAATGGTAATAACAGCGATGATGCTTAAAATAACCAGCCTGTACCTAAGGATAACTCTTACAATTACCTGCCACATAAATTTCCTTTCTAAACGAAGCTACTAAAATAGGTAAAAATTTACCACAATCCTTTTTCTGTTCTTTTCGGGATGGCAAATGTAATGTTTTGGCATGAAAATATAACATGCCCGGATAAATAGTTTAGGGATTGTAAAGAAATAACCTGACCGTTTTGACTCGTTCTTTTGCATGCTAACTTCGTTAAAAAGCCTCGCCGCAGCTATGGCTATGCCTGTGTTTTTTGCCTTGTTATCATACAAAATAACTTTGCCAATTCCAGACATCTTATTTCTCAACAAAACCCTTAGTTCCAGTTTAAAATATTGTGCAGGTCGTACTCTTCAGGATTTTGCAACCATTTTTTTGCCTCTTCGTAATCGCCCGGTTCAATATACTGCAGCCCGTTTTCGATTACCAGTTTCGATTTACCTTGTTGAAGGTCCACAAGGCGTGGTTTGATTTTTCCGTTTTCATCTTCAACATCCTCCAGATAAAGGGGCTCTATTTTTCCGCCGGGAGTAGCTGTAACCATGCAGCTTGTTCTGCCTTCATCAAACAGTTTTTTAACGCCGTAACCCAGTAAACCACAGTACATCAGGTCGTATGCTACCGGTGCTACGCATCTTAATTCGTAGCCCAGTTCAACAGGCCGGCTTTTTACGGCAAGATTAAGCTCTTTAAGTTTTTGCTGAAGCAAGATGTTGTAAATATGTGCTTTACTTACATTGCCCAATTCGGGGTGGCCATGATTGTCGTAGGTGAAATTAATTCCTGAGTTCTCAATCTCCCCATCGGTCATAAAGTGAAACACCCCTTCACTTACAATGGAAACACCATATTCTATTCCCATTATCTTACGTTTTACAATGGCCGAAATAAGCAGTCTGGTTATTTTGTCAAAAGTAACTTCAGTGTTGTAAAACATTTCGGGGATAACAATCATTGGAAAATGGCTGGCTGCTCCTATGCCGAAAGCCAGATGTCCGGCTTCTCTGCCCATGGCCGAAATTACAAACCAGTTGCCACTGGTACGGGCATCTTCGTATATGGTTTGAGCTATTCGCACTCCTTCCTGCTTGGCCGACTGGTATCCGAAAGTGGGAATATGTGCAGGCAGGGGCAGGTCGTTGTCGATGGTTTTGGGAACGTGGATGTTTTGAATGTTAACATTGTTTAGTCGCAAAAATTTTGAAATACGGTTGGCCGTAGAGGCCGTATCATCACCCCCAATGGTAATTAGCAGTTTTATGTTGTTGTTTTTAAAAAAATCGGTGCTGAACTCTTTGTCTTTGGGCTTGTGCCGGCTCATGCGTAATGCCGAGCCTCCCTTTCTGTAAATGTCGTCGGCAAAAGTAAAATCAATATCCACCGTGCTCCGGTTTTTGTTAAACAGTCCGTAATATCCGTCGTGGATACCTATTACACGATATCCTGCTTTTAAAAACACCATGGATACGGAACTTATTACCGAATTTATTCCCGGGGCAGGCCCGCCACCACATAATATTGCAATTGATTGATTCATTTTTTTTCTGTTATTAATTTTTAAACAAATGTAATCATTGTTGTAAAATGATGCCCGATAATCCAAAAATAATCTTACTCGTTTTGCAAAAAAA
>CAYVWX010000187.1:0-2147 GCA_964455635.1 uncultured Lentimicrobiaceae bacterium
CTTACGTCGACTTGAAAGATTTTTCCTCAAGCTCAGCAGGATTTGTAATCCTGCGATATTGTATGAATCGGCCATAAAATATTATAAATGCTAAAGCTTGCCGGGATTTGTAAACCAAACGATTATAATATATTAAACAACAGCACTACAAACTATTTATAAATGGTTTGTAGTGCTGTTGTTTTTGTAAATATGTTGTGTTGATTTTGTTGGGCACCCGAAGAACTTCGGGTGTCCTTCTCTTTAAAAAATTTAGCTTAATCTCTCCATCTGTTCTTCGGTAAGTTCCAGGTTGTGCCAAACTTTTTGCACGTCGTCGTCGTCTTCGAACAAATCGATAATTTTCATGGTTTTTTCGGCATCTTCATCCGAAAGTGTTTTGGTTTCGTGAGGGATTCGCTGTAGTTCGGCTGTTTCGGGTTCAACACCGAGATCTTCAAGCTTTTTCATCATGTTTCCGAAATCTTCCATGGAGGTGGTAACATTAAAATAGCCGTCTTCCAGCTCAATGTCTTCGGCACCGGCATCAATCAGCTCCATTTCAAATTCATCAACATCAATGTCGCCCTGCGGGATAACAAAAACTCCTTTTCTGTCGAATAAAAAGCTTAGGGAACCGTTGGTTCCGAGGTTACCGTTGTATTTGTTAAAAATAGCTCTCACGTTAGAAACGGTTCGTTGTGTATTGTCGGTGGTAGTTTCCACGTACACAGCAATGCCATGAGGCAGATATCCCTCGTAAGTAACTTCGCTAAAGTTGGCCGAGTCTTTGTCTTTCCCTTTATTAATGGCTCTTTCAATATTATCTTTAGGCATACTAACCCCTTTGGCGTTGGCAATGGCCAATCGTAAACGCGGGTTTCCGTCGGGGTCGGGACCACCTTCTTTTACAGCAACAGTAATTTCTTTAATAAGTTTTGAAAATATTTTTGAGCGTTTGGCATCCAAAGCTCCTTTTTTTCGTTTGATGGTTGACCATTTACTATGTCCTGACATATTTAAATCTCCTCTTTTTATTATGATATGTTTTCGCGCGATAAAAATAATAAAATTAACCTAAACAGCGCATCAATGAAACGAATAACTTACCGTTCCGATTATTCCCCAGTCGTTGTGCTTATCAGAAGCAAGTTCGGAGCTGTTGTCATAGTTGTTATAAATGTTGGCTCCCACATAAAAATTATTAAAAACTTCAATTCTTGCATCCAGCGAAGCATCAAAACGCCATCGCCCTTTTACCGTAAAACCGGGATATGTATCAAATTTTGTTATAATATTAATCTTTGGATCGGTACGTTTGTAAAATTCATAATTAAGCATAAAAACTCCTTCGAGGTTGTAGGTAACCGTTTCTAAATCCAATGTTGTTTCGCTGTTGGCACTGAGACCCAGTCCGGTATAAAACAGCGAACGGTAATTATGAATAATATCTTTACCGGCCGTAAGATTAAGGTAATACCTGGTTTTGAGGTTTAACTCGTTGTTGCCTGATGCACCTAATTGACCCTGAAAACTAAAGTGTTTTTTAAAATACCTTCTCATAGTCATTGTGTTGGATTGTTTTTGCGTAACTACGGAATCGTTTTGATAAGTTACCTGATTATCCCAGCTTACCTGATAATATCTTTTTCTGTTCCGGTAATACAAATTACCGGCGAAGTTAAGCTGCAGAATTTTCGACGATTTTGAATAGCTGCCTCCCAAACTAAAGTCGCCGGAAGTACGTAGCCAAAAATTTCTTTTTATGGGAAAAATTTCAACGATAGATTTTACATTTATTTCATAGGATTGCGTTTGGGAAACAATCTTCACTTTTGCCTCCGGGCTGTTAACGGTATCTAACGAACCAAAATAAAGCAATCCCTTATCGGTAATTATTTGAAAATATTTTAACGATTTAAGCGATTTTATTTTTTCCGTTTCAACGTTAAGCGTACCTATTCCGCTTACCGAGTATGTAAGCAGTCCGTACTCCAGTTTTTTTATCTCTCCCGTAATAATATTACCATTTGAAATAATAAGTGTATCTGTTTTTTGAGCGTAACCGGTCAATGCAAAAAGAAACATTAAAAAAATTATTAATAGCGGCTTTTTAAACATGCAAAGAGTTGATATTTTTTAATGTGGCAAAAATAGTTAATTATGCC
>CAYVWX010000187.1:2247-6281 GCA_964455635.1 uncultured Lentimicrobiaceae bacterium
ATATTTGTTAAAAACCCATCTATTTTATTGGTAAAAGTAAAAGTGGATTAATCTACCTTTGCGTCCTTAAATATAAATTTTTTTATAGTGAGTGATTTTCTTAAAGATTTAAACGAAGAACAGTATAAAGCCGTAACTGCTGCCGACGGCCCGGCCATGGTTATTGCCGGTGCCGGTTCGGGAAAAACCCGTGTTTTAACTTATCGTATTGCCTACCTTTTACACAATGGAGCCGACCCTTTTAATGTTTTGGCGCTAACCTTTACCAACAAAGCTGCCCGCGAAATGAAGGAGCGTATCATGAAACTTATCGGTAATGAGGCGCGTAATGTTTGGATGGGTACTTTTCACTCGATTTTTGCACGAATTTTACGTTTTGACGGAAGTAATTTGGGATATCCTTCAAATTTTACCATATACGATAACGACGACAGCAAGAGGTTAATACGACAAATTATAAAAGATAAAGACCTGGATAGCAAAACCTACAAACCGTCTTATGTATTGGCCCGGATATCTATGGCAAAGTCGTCTTTAATTTTACCCGACACTTACAATTCAAATGCAGAAATTTCGGCAGCCGACACCGCTGCACAAAAACCGCTTATCGGCGAAATTTATACGGCATACAACAACAGGCTGCGTCGTGCCGATGCTATGGATTTCGATGACTTGCTGCTTAACACCTATTTATTGTTTAACAATTTTGGCGAAGTTCTTTACAAATGGCAACGCCGGTTTCAGCATATTTTAGTTGATGAGTATCAGGATACCAACCATGTTCAGTACATGATTATTAAAAAGCTGGCTTCCAACAACGAACAGGTTTATGTGGTGGGCGATGATGCACAGAGTATATACTCTTTCAGAGGTGCCAACATACAAAACATGTTGAATTTTAAAAGTGATTATCCCGATTATAAACTGTTTAAGTTGCAGCAAAACTACCGGTCAACAAAAATTATTGTGGAGGCGGCCAATAAAATTATTGCCAACAACAAAGAACAGATTAAAAAGACCGTTTGGACCGACAACGAAAAAGGACAGAAAATAGGGTTGGTACGTGCCACCAGCGACACGGAAGAGGGCAATATTGTAGCAGGTTCAATTTTTGAAATTAAGATGCGCGAACAGCAGCCCAACAATGCTTTTGCCGTATTGTATCGAACCAATGCGCAATCGCGTTCGATAGAGGAGGCTTTGCGAAAGCGCAACATTCCTTACCGTATTTATGGCGGCCTTTCGTTTTACCAACGTAAAGAAATTAAAGACCTTTTGGCCTACTTCAGGCTGGTAATAAATAACAACGATGAAGATGCGCTGCAGCGTGCCATTAACACACCTGCCCGGGGTATCGGAAAAACTACTTTAGAGCGAATTTTAATTGCCGCCAACGAGCATAATGTGAGTATGTGGACGGTGATTAACGATCCCGAAACCTTTAAACTGCCTGTAAACTCGGGCGTGATGCGTAAGCTGACTTCTTTTGCTTCCATGATAAAAAGTTTTGAGGTGATAGTACAAAATAAGGATGCTTTTGATGCGGCAAAACACATAGCCGTTGCTTCGGGATTGTTAAAAATGTACAAGGATGACGATGCCATTGAAGCCATGAGCAGGGTTGAAAATATTGAAGAGTTGCTTAACAGCATAAAAGAATTCAGTGAAAACGGTGCTGCGCAGGCGGAAGGTGATCTGGAAAATCAGGGTACATTTGATGAGTTTATGCAAAATGTAGCACTTTTAACCGATGCCGACAGCGACGACAAGGAAAACAACGACAAAGTGGTGCTCATGACAATACATGCCGCCAAAGGACTGGAGTTTCCTTATGTTTTTGTGGTAGGACTTGAAGAGAACCTTTTTCCTTCCATGCAGTCGGTAAGCACGCGCACCGATTTGGAAGAAGAGCGCCGGTTGTTTTATGTAGCCGTTACGAGAGCCATGAAAAAAGTTACCCTGTCGTATGCTGAAGCGCGTTACCGCTGGGGCGAAATAATTGTAAATGAACCCAGCAGGTTTTTGGAAGAGGTAGATGAAGATTTGCTGGATATACCTAAAAAGGCTGTTATTGGCAGAGAGCGCGATTTCAGACAAAGCGAAAAAAATGTTGCCGCCTCACAAATGCAATTTCATAAAAGAAACCTTAAACAGGTTAAAGATAATGACACAACTTTTGAAGCTTCCGACACGTCAAATTTACAAGCCGGCATGCAGGTAGTGCATCCGAAGTTCGGCACCGGTAAAGTGGTGGCTGTTGAAGGAGCTGGCCCCAATAAAAAAGCGGCTGTTTTTTTTCCGGCAGTGGGCCAGAAAAAATTGTTGCTGCGTTTTGCCAAATTAAAAGTGCTGTAAATTGTCTGCAAAAATGGTTACCACCAAAGTACTTTGTTGTTTTTAACGGTAAAAATCCGCTCTTCTTTTTTTGAGTCTTTTTCCACAAGCCAGTACAGCGCGTTTGAAGGAACATCTTCAAAATGAAGCGGTTTATCACCTTCGGCGGTTTTTGAGGCCACTTTAACCCATTTGTCATTCCAGTAAAAAAGCTCGTATTCGGCACCCTGTTTAAAATGGGCTTTTTCTATTTCGTCGGTAGCTTTAACGGTTGTTTTACGGGTTGTTGAGTACAAATCAATGGCAATGGGATGAAGGGTGTCGGCAACATTTTCCGTTATTGTGCCATCCTCCTGCAAAATAAACTGATTGCCTGCCGGTATATAGTTGCCGTTTTTATAATAACATGGCAGGTAAGCTATTCCCTGTCCCATATCGGTAAACACAACCGAATCGCCGGTAATTTTTCCCCAGTGTATGGCTGTCCAGTCGCCCGAATTAAACACATACAAATAGGCATAATTTACGCTGTCGGGTTTTGAACGCTGAAGGGGTAATTTTACGTCGGCAACGGGTATATACTCTTTGGTAACATCAACATAGTGGCTTGATGCCAGCCACCCGGGAACTTTTTCGTAATCGGGTTTAATCATGGCGAGGCTGTTTTTTTGCCGTCCGAAAGTTTTACGGTAAACCTTGGCTTTTTTATTGTTTAGTTTATACTGATACGGGTTATCCAGTCCACCCATAAATATTACCACCTTTCCCTCTTTTGTCAGGGTAGCATTCCAGGCGTGGTTGTTTCCGGTGTTGGGCCAGGCAGGTGTGTAGTCGCTCATAACCGGAACGCCCTGTGAGCGCATGGCATACAGAGCGAGATTTGTCATGTCTTCGCACCGGCCCCGCTTGTACTCTTCCATCTCGCTTAATCCCAAATCGGTCGGATGCCGGTAAAACAGCGGATCGAATTTATACCACGATTTGATTTCGTTGTTAATCAAAATACATGCTTCGGTAGGGTTGGTTTTGTCGGCCATAGAATCTTCTACCCAATTATATTTTTTGTACATTCTTCTTCGCCAGGGCTCTAACGGTTCATTGCTGTCGCGATAGGGTAAAATGTACTCGCAAAACTGCTTGAAAGTAAGCTGTTGTGCCCAGGGCTTTTGCCAGGCCTTAAAGGCGAGGTCGATGTTTTCGATTAAATACTTTGCCGTGATGATGTTGATGTCGTAAATTAAAGTGTCGCGGGTAAAGTCGATGGTACCTATTTTGCTCTCCACCGAATCCCAGGCTGCCACCATGGTTTTGTAGTCGGGGTAGTCCAGCACGTTAAATTTAACCCTGCAACCCGAAGTATCCACCAGCTTGGCTTTGGCATAACATTGTCCGTTCATGTTAGCAATTAAAAAATATGCAGCTTTCAGTTTGAGCGAATCTTTAGGTCTTTTATAGTGCTTTAAAACTTTTTCAAGCTCTTTTTTGTTTTGTCCCGAATCGTTAAGGACTTTTTGAACATCTGCCGGGACAGGTTGTCCAATCAGCTGTGTTGTAACAAAAAAAAGAATTAATAATAATGTGGATTTCATGTGTTTATAATTTTGTAAATGCCCTGTGGAATAATTTCAAATTCCACAGGGTAAATTTGATATACTGTGTTTTTGTTTTGTCATGATTTTTGCTTGCCATGCGGCAAAAAT
>CAYVWX010000188.1:0-6233 GCA_964455635.1 uncultured Lentimicrobiaceae bacterium
GGCCGGATAGACACCCTTTATAACGCCTACATAATTACCGACACACTTCGTAAAAACCATAAAATTTATGATGCAGCGGTTGCCATAAAATCGCGTAAGGAATATACTGCTGAAGGATACATCGACTACATCGACCGGAACGGGCTGCCACAGCAGGTTTATCTTCCTGAAATAACCACCGGTAAATGGGGAAGAACCATGGCAACAGGCCATGTTAAACAGGATGAACTGTTTTTCCTCAGTCCCGAGTACTTTTTCCGGGGTGATATTATTTTGGATGCAGCTAAACCTTATTTGAAATTTAAAGGAGGTTATCGCTTAAATGAAGATTGCATCGGCCTTGAAGACAATTGGGTTGCCTTTAGCAGATATATCGACCCAAAACATGTACAGTTTCAAATAGATACGACTACCGTTACCACCGACAGTACCCGGGCCCGTTTTGGGTTGGCTTTGTCCCTTGAGAAGCGTAGGTTTTATCCCATGGTGTTGCAGAGCCTCGGGTCGGAAAACGACATTATTGCTTTTCAAAGTGAGGGTAAGCTTGAATATGATGCTGTCGGAAACAGATTTCTCGTGGGAAATCCCATGCGCTTAAAGGGTAACAAAGAGGCCAAAGGCGGTTTTTTGGCGTTGGATAATAAACGGTGTATTTTGTCGGGTGACGGCCTCCTCGATTTGGGAACAAACTTTACCCAAACCCGACTGGTGGCTGCCGGCAACTTTAAACATTATATAATTCCCGATTCTACCGTTTTTAACACATCATTGATTTTCGATTTCTATTTTGACAACGATGCGCTTGATATGATGTTAGACAGCCTGCGTATGATTCCGGGTGATGTGGTTAACGTAGGTAAAAGTGAATTTAACGTGGCAATCAGGGAGTTGCTAAATGTTAAAGATGCGCAAGTGCTAAAAAAAGAGCTGAGCCTTTACGGTAATATGAAAAAAATGCCCGATCAAATTAAAGGCTCCATTATTTTTTCCGATGTAAACCTTGTTTGGGATTCGCAAACGCGTTCATACATCTCCAACGGCCCCATTGGTGTGGGCTTTGTGCATGGCAATGCAATTAATAAAATGTTAAAGGGCTTTATGCAAATTGAAATCGGCCGGGTGGGAAGCGCTATTCATTTTTATTTGGAAACCGATCGAAAAACATGGTATTTTTTCTCTTATCAAAACGGAATTATGCAGTCTATTTCGTCGGATATGAATTATAACGAACATTTAGCGGGAATGAAAGATGAAAAACGGATGCGTAATCCCGACAGCGATGAAGACTACTACGAATATGTTATCTCCACCAAACGTAAAATGATTGATTTCTTCCGCAGGATGGAGCAAATTAAAAAGAGAATGAAGCGGTAAAACCTTGTAAATTGCTGCTGTAAAATTGCTTTCCTGCCGTTGTGAATAAAATCTTTAACGGGCGTTAGCAAGTAACGGTATTATTTTCTATTTTTACTCCCGATATTAACCCGCGATTCATAAATCATAAAACTATGAAGTTTATTATATCCAGCACCACACTTTTAAGAAGTTTACAAAAAATTAGTGGCGTATTGTCAACCAGCAACACACTGCCTATTTTAGAGAACTTTCTTTTTGTTTTAAACAATAATACCCTTACCGTTACTGCTTCCGACCTGGAGACCACCATCTCGGTTATGGTTGAACCCGAAAAGGCCGACGATGCAGGTGCGGTGGCCATTCCGGCCAGGCAGCTGCTCGATATCATGAAAACATTCCCCGAGATGCCTGTTACCATTATTTCCGATGCCGAAACGCTTAATGTTGAAATATTGGCAGGCGAAGGAAAATATAAAATGATTGGCCAGTCGCATGAGGAGTTTCCACAGGTTCCCGAACTGGAGGATACTAAAAAAATTACCGCAAACGGCGCCATGTTGGTAAATGCATTTAACAATACGCTGTTTGCTACGGGCAACGACGAGTTGAGGCCGGTAATGTCGGGTGTTTATTGCGAAATTAATGAGGACAACCTTACTTTTGTTGCTACCGATGCACATAAACTGGTACGCTATCGCCGTAAGGAAGTTAAAAGTGAAACGGCAGATTCGTTTATTTTTCCAAAAAAAACCCTAAGCCTTGCCCGTCATATTATTCCCGAAGATGAGGAAGAGGTTGTGATGGAGTTTAACAAAACCAATGCTACTTTCAGGTTTGACGATATTTTGCTTGTGTGCCGTTTGATAGAAGGTAAATATCCTAATTATGAAGCGGTTATTCCAAGTGAGAACCCGTTTAAACTTACCATTGGCCGGCAAAGCCTGCTCAACGCCTTACGTCGCGTTTCTATTTTCGGAAGCAAATCAACCCATCAGGTTCGGTTTAAAATATCGGGCAAAGAGCTGGTGCTCTCCGCCGAGGACATCGACTACTCAAGCGAAGGTAAAGAACGGCTTACCTGCAGTTACGAGGGCGATGACATTGAAATAGGTTTTAACTCCAAGTTTATGCAGGAGATGCTCAGCACACTTACCTGCGACAATATTACACTGGAAATGTCGGCGCCAAACCGGGCGGGAATTATTAAACCCGAAAACAACGAAGACGAAAACGAGGACGTATTAATGCTTATTATGCCCGTTATGCTTTCATCATAAAATAGTTTTCATTATTTTAGTAAAACGGCTTAGAATATTTTTTTTAAGTCGTTTTTTTTTGTTTTTGTTTTTTTGTTTTGGGGAAAGTAGTAAACTCACTCTCCAACTCCAAATCTAAAAATGGTGGCCTGCGAATAGAAATCGGTGGGTAACAGTAGGGTGGAGGGGAAATCCGGACGATTGGCAGCGTCGGGATAAAGTTGGGTTTCGAGGCAAAAGGCGCCATGGTTTTTATAGGGTTTGTTGTTTTTGCCGGTGATGCCCTCTAAATAGTTTCCGGTATAAAACTGAAGCGTGGGGCAGGTGGTGAAAACCTCCATTACCCTACCACTGTCGGGGTCGTAAACCTTGGCTGCAGGGGCCATCTCGCCGTCGGGTTTGTCAAAAACATAACAATGGTCGTAACCAACTTCGGTTTGACTGATATAATCGCCGATGGCATGCATCTTCCTAAAATCGAAAGCAGTGTTTGCAACCGGCAGAAGTTTGCCTGTTGGTAAAATATTTTCGTTGGTTTCCAGTATCTTGTCTGCAACTATCAATACCCTGTGATTTAAAATATGTGCGCTTCCCGAAAGGTTAAAATAAGCATGGTTGGTAAGGTTTACATGAGTGGGGCGGTCGGTTGTGGCAAAATATTCGGTAATAAATTCATTTTCTTCGGTGAGTCTGTACACAATCCGTGTTTTTAAATTACCAGGAAAGCCCTCTTCGCCGTCACTACTTAGGTAATTTAACTCAACACCTTGTTCATCATCGGTTTTATAGGGTTTTACATCCCATATTTTTTTGTTAAATCCGCTGATGCCGCCATGCAGGGCATATGTATCATAATGAGAGGAAATCCGGTACCATTTGTCACCAATCTTAAACTCTGCGTTGCTGATACGGTTGGTTACCCGTCCGATAATGGCATTAAAATAGGCGGGGTTTTCAAGATAAAGTTCGGGAGTATCGTATCCAAGTAAAATATCGTGGGTTACGCCGTTTTTGTCGGGCGTGTTGATGGAGGTTATTATTCCTCCCAAATTTAATATTGTAATGGTTACACCTCTGCTGTTTTTAAGTGTATATTCTTTAATTGTCTGACCGCTGTTAAGGGTTAAAACTGTTTTTTCCATGAATGATGTGTACTTATGATAATTTATTTTTGGCTTGTCGTGACAGATAAGCTTTTGACAGAAACCAGGTTAGCAGCCATCCCGTTGTTGCAACGGCAATGCCGAGGACAATGCTTCCCAAAACATATTGCCAAAAGCCAAATCCAAGCTGCTGCAATACCCGGTAAAAGTCGCCCGAAACAGCATGTTTGTATAAGGTGTCAAGCGATTGTTTTGTAAGTAAGTTGGTGTTACCTTTAACAAACAATCCGCCCGTTTGATATGCGAAATAGATGATAAACGGAATCATGGGCGGCAGGCTGATGTTGGAGGCGATAAGGACAATTACTTTGTTTATTTTTAACAGATGGGCAAAAAATGCTGCCAGCAACATTTGAAATCCCCATACAGGTAAAATTCCCATAAATAAGCCGAAACCAACTGCCGAAGCTGCCTTTTCGGGACTCTCATTGTGGTTTCCGAGCTGTTCTTTTATGATGGTTGAAATTTTATTAGCCGTAAAATAGCGAACCATATCGCGTGGCCAAATCCAAAGCAGGGTTGTTAATACCAACAATGAATTTAAGATACTTATTCTCGTAAAGTCGCGTAAAGGCCTGAAATGAGAAATGCGCTCTTCCTGCGGAGGATAATAAACCTTAACGGGAACCCATAAAACGGGCGTGTTTTTCCAGGCAAGACGTACCAAAATCTCCACTTCAAATTCATACTTTGAAGAAAAAAATTTCATATTTTTTAATTGTGCCAAAGGATATAGCCTAAAACCCGATTGGGTATCGGGTAACGAAATACCAGTTTCGAGTTTGTACCAAAAGTTTGAAAATTTGTTGGCAAAGCTGTTTTTAGCCGGCATGCCGTCAGCCTGAATGTTACGTGCTCCAACAACAACCGAACCCGGCGATTTTTCAACGGCTTTCAAAAAAAGAGGTATGTCATCGGCAAAATGTTGTCCGTCGGAATCGATGGTTATGGCATAATCAAAACCCATGGCAATGGCTTTACGCAAGCCTTCGCGCAGGGCAATACCTTTACCTTGATTCTTGTCAAAAGTCAACAGGGTGATAGTTTTGAGGTCGGTTAAAATTTCTTTTGTGCCATCGGTGGAACCGTCGTTTACAACAATTACCTTAGCGCAATATTGCAGGGTGTTGTCAATCAAATTTTTTAATGTAGCTGCATTGTTATAAGTAGGAATAACTATACATACATTCAGTTCGTCAGCTTTGTGATGTGTGGTTGACAACGAATTTTTCATAAAAGTACTACTGTTGCTTTTGTTTGCTCAGCCTGTAAACGGGTGTGTTGCTACGAATTAAACCGCTGCACTCGTCAAAGTTCAGGAAAACTTCGGGTAGTCCGTAGGAGTATGGTGCCACCTCGTAACTGGCATATTTAAAACCGATTCCGTTTCCGGTAACATAAATATTTTGATTGGGAACAATTTTGTCAACAAAAAAACCGAGTTGCTTTAACCCTGCCTCGTCTTTGGTTTTGTATTTTTTCAACATCTTTTTTGTTAGCAAAACCGAAAGGGCACTGTCGGCATCGCTTTTAAAGATATCGTTGTAGTTTAATGCTTTACCTGTGTTTAAATCAATAATATCGTAAGCATAATTGGTTATGCCGTGCGCACCACCTGAAAACGCATATCGCTGATATTCAACGCAAAGAAGGTGCGATGAATTAAAAAGTACCGACATGGCATTTACCGAAGCCCACGAAAATGAAGCGCCGCCAAGTTTTTTATATTCGTCGTAATTGGAGTTTTGGTAATTGCGATAATACTCTTTTTCAAATTTACCGAGCATTGTTTCGGGCGAGCTTTCCGTAAAGTTATCTCCAAAAAAACCTCTGTTTATTATATGTCGAACCGAATTTAACACACCCGGAGGCAATGAGTTGTCCTGAGGGTAAATAAACGTAAGTTCAATCGTAGCTGTGGGCGAATTTTTCTGACCGCTTACCAACTCCTTTTCCGAATTCATGTAATATACCTTAAAAGGTAAACTCCCATTGGGGTAATACTCCTTTAACAGCACTTCCATATAATCGTTTTTTTCGTCGGGAACTTTCCATTTTCCTTTGTACGAATTATCGTTCCAAACTCCCATGAACGAGGCGTCATCGGCACCATACTCTTTTAAATACAGGCTGTCGTTTTTTATTATTTTGCCTTCTACCTCCAGCATCTTTCCATAAAAGGTAGTGGCATCGTTTTCTTTAAACTTATATTGATAGTTTCCTTCTACCTTGTCAAACAACCTGATAAAGTTGGCCGTAACATCAATGTTGTCGCCAATGGTGCCTTCCATACGATGGTAAGATGCTTTGCCGTTGCTTTGTGCGCTTGCAACGGACCCGAAAAGTATAGATGTAAACAGAATAATCAATTTGATTTTCATAACGCTGTAAAATAAAAACTCAATTTTCCTTCGGAGAGCAAAAGTAATATAAATGGCGGTATTCTCTCGTAAAATTA
>CAYVWX010000189.1:0-6222 GCA_964455635.1 uncultured Lentimicrobiaceae bacterium
TTTTTGCAGTGTTTATTTAAATTGACCTCTTTTTTAATAAATAGTTGCTTAATCCGCATACTTATTTTACCCGCGTAACTTTTTGAACTCCTTTTATTTTTCCCAGACGATAGATAAGGCTGTTTAAATGGTCAACCGATTTAATTAATACGGTAACCCGGCCTTCAAAATGTTTTCCTTTTGTTTGAAAATTGATCGATCGCATGTTGATGTTCAAATTATTTGATATAACAGAGGTGATTTCACCCACCAATCCCAACTCATCGGTACCTTGTATGCGGATGACTGCATTTTTAAAAATCTCATCGTTGTTGGCAAGCCACTTGATGGGTAACACTCTGTAAGGATAGCGCTCCAGCAAACGTTTGGCATTGGGACAATCGTAGCGATGTATGGATATTTTACCCTGTGTGGTAACAAAACCGAAAACACGGTCGCCCATAATGGGATTGCAACATTTGGCAAAATAATAATTTACATTTTTTAAATTATCGCCCACCCAAAGCACCTCTTTTTCATCTTCTCTTTCTCTGATTGTTTCCGTGCTATTTATCTCAACGTTAAGCTCTCTATCGGGTTTTGAAGTTGCTTTATTTGAATCTTCATTAATTTTTTCAAAAATTACTTTTTTAATAATAGCCACATCGAGTTTTTCGGTGGCCACTAAAAAATACAGATCAACGGCGGTATCAAGTTTAAAATGTTTTACCAACAAATTGATAAAATCATCGGTACTTTTAATTTTCCAGTTTTTAAATTTTCGCAACAGCAACGATTTTCCCGCTTCCGCTTCGTGATATTTTTCTTCTTTAAGTTGTCGTTTAATGCGATTTCGTGCCCTGTCGGTAACTACATAAGCCAGCCAGTCGATTTTAGGCTTTTGCCTGTTGGATGTCATGATGCTAATCTTATCGCCGTTTTTTAGCACGTAACGAATGGGGACGGCCACATTGTTAACACTTGCGCCTTTACAGTGGGCGCCCACATCGGAATGAACGTCGTAAGCAAAGTCGAGCACGGTGGCTCCGGCGGGAAACTGTTTAAGGTCGCCCTTGGGTGTAAACACAAAAACTTTAGCTGCTTTTGATTTGTTTACCTTGTACACCGCTTTGTTGGAGGTGGTATTTTTTTCTAAGGCGCCACGAAGTTGTGTAAGCCAGTTATCGGCATCATCGGCTTTGTGTTTTTCTTTATAAATCCAGTGTGCCGCCTGTCCGCGCTCTGCTTCATCATCCATCCGCCCGGTTCTTATCTGAACCTCTACCCATCTGCCGCTATGCCCTTTAACTGTTGTGTGCAACGATTCGTAACCACTTGCTTTGGGTTGCGAAATCCAGTCGCGAAGCCTTTTGGGGTTGGGTGGATAAATGTTGGTAACAATAGAGTAGGTACGCCAGCAAACTTCTTGTTCTTTTTTAGGCTTGGCATCTACAATAATACGTATGGCAAAAAGGTCAAAAACCTCTTCCAAATCAACATTTTGCCTGTTAATTTTAGCCCATATTGACGGGATTGACTTGGTGCGGTATTTTAATTCGTAATGAATACCTGATTTTATTAACTCCCGTTCAACGGGTTTTAAAAAGTCCTGAATGTAAACCTCCCGTTTGGTTTTAGTTTCCTTTAGTTTATTTTTTATATCGTTGTAAATATCAGGGTTTTCAAAGAGCATTACGTGCTCTTCCATTTCGGTTTTCAGGTTATAAAGCCCCAACCGGTGTGCAATGGGCACATAAATATATTTTACTTCGTTAATAACTTTTTTAAATCTTTCGGCAGATGATTCGCCCGGATGACGCAGGTCGTACAATCGATGAGCCATTTTGACCAAAATAACCCGGATATCGTCAACCATTGAAAGAAACATGCTCCTGAATGTTTCCGATTGAAAAGAAACCCGCTGTGTTTGCAGTTCTGATATTTTGTTAAACCCTTCAACGATTACTCTTACTTCATGGCCAAAGGCCGTTTCAATTTTTTCGTATGAATATTTTTCCGAAGGAATACCATGTAACAAAGCAGCCATGGCTGAATTGGCTTCCAACCCTATTTCTTTAATCACAATGTGGGCAATTTCGAGATAATGGTTAAACTTTTCACCTGACGGGTGAAGCTGACTTGATTCCCAAACGCGGTTAAAAGCTTTTTTAATAAGCTGCTTTTCCTTATCGTTAAAAGGCCTTACCTCGTTTTGCAAAATTTTGTTCAGCGACTCGGTATATTTTTTATCGGGTTTTTTCATGCTCTATAATCAAATAGCGAAATAAAGATAGTGGTTTTTTATGTTCCGGCAAAACCAAAACAGGCTATTGTGCAAATAACGAAAAAAGCAGTGCCTTATGATACGGGCACTGCTTTTTTTCGATTTTTATGTTTATCAGCTATGAGTCAGCTTTTATTTACCATCAACAGTGCCTTCAATATTAGGGTCTTTGGCAATGGAGTCGCGCATACGAGTGTCTGCCTGAATGTTTTTATATCGCTGATAATCCATTATTCCCAGATTTCCACTTTTAAATGCTTCGGCAATGGCCATGGGTATTTGGGCTTCGGCCTGAATAACATTGGCTCGGGCTTCCTGTGCTTTTGCCTTCATCTCCTGCTCGTGTGCCACGGCCATGGCTCTGCGTTCTTCGGCTTTGGCCTGGGCAATATTTTTATCGGCATTGGCCTGATCCATTTGAAGTACGGCACCAATATTTTTTCCAATGTCGATGTCGGCAATATCGATGGAAAGGATTTCAAAGGCTGTGCCCGAGTCGAGGCCCTTTTCCAAAACAACTTTCGATATGCTGTCGGGGTTTTCCAGCACCGCTTTGTGCGATTTTGCCGAGCCGATGGAAGAGACAATACCTTCGCCAACACGCGCCAGCACGGTTTCTTCGCCTGCACCGCCAACGAGCTGTTTAATGTTAGCCCGTACCGTAACCCTGGCCATAGCAATTAGCTGAATTCCGTCTTTGGCAACAGCAGCAACTTTTTTGGTGTCGATAACCTTTGGATTAACCGACATTTGAACAGCTTCCAACACATCGCGCCCTGCCAAATCAATGGCTGTAGCTGTTTTAAAATCCAGACTCATGTTAGCCTTGTCCGACGAAATAAGTGCATTAACGACCTGCTGCACATGGCCTCCCGCCAAATAATGAGCTTCAAGGTTTCCCCTGTCGAGATTGATACCTGCTTTGGCAGCGGTAATCATACTGTTAACAATAAGTCCCGGAGGAACCTTCCGCCAACGCATAATAATAAGCTGTACCAACGAAATTTTTACATCGTTTACCAGGGCATTAAACCAAAGCCCAACAGGAATAAAATAGAATAGCACCCAGATAAGGAATAAAGCCCCTATGCCGATGGCTATTATTAAATATGCATTTGTGTCCATAATTTATTTTTTAAAAGATTTAATATAAATTTTATTGTTCTCAATTTTAGTAATTTCAATGGGGGTGTCGGGGTCGATAAAGTCAACACGGGCATCAACCTCCACAAAGTTACCGTTAAATTCGGCTTTCCCCATCGGAGCACACCTGGAAATAGTTTTACCCCTGTCGCCAACTTTTAAACCGATGTTATCAAGGGTATTAACTTTTCCGTCGATGGTAGAAACCAGTGCTGCTCTTTTCCATGTTTTCGACCGGATGCCAATCCATATTGCAACCACATTAACGGCAAGGGTAACAAGCAAAACAATGTTTCCCGTTGAAGTTCCCAAATGAGTATAGGCAACCCAAACGCCTGCCACAACTGATCCAAAGCCTGCTATTCCGGCAAAACCCGTACCCGGAATTACCAACACTTCGAGCAGCAACAGTAAAATGCCTACAACAATCAGTACAATTACAAGCCACATCATATCAGTTTATTTCAACGGTTAAATTTCGATGCGTCATTTCGGTATAGAGGGGTTTTAATTCGTCGAACGAGCCACTTTTAACAGGACATTTCCCTTTAAAATGAGCAATCCAGGCACAAGTTTCGGCCTGCGTATATTCATGACTACAGACTTCCACCAGTGTTTCAACAACATAATCGAATGTATTAACATCATCATTCCACAAAACCAGCTTTTTAAGCTCTTCATCTTTGGTGACTTCCAAAATATCAGGAAGCTTTTTTTCTTGTGTTGCCACGATTTAATTTTTTAAAAACGATTTCAAAGTTACATTTCTTTTTGGTAATATACTTACTTTTGAAAATATTTTTCTACTGATACACAAATTGATGGATATTTTATTTTCGGAGTTGATAAATAATCTTAAAAAAAACCTGCAAAAACCTTTGCCGGGTTTGGAAGCGCAATACAAAATGGCACCGGTTACCAAAGTTGAACAACTGGTTTATAACAGCAACGATACACCTCCGCGGCAAAGTGCCGTATTGGCGCTGCTTTATCCCGAAAAAAATAAAACGCAACTGGTACTTATAAAGCGAGCCGTTGATAATTCGGTTCACAGCGGACAAATTTCTTTTCCGGGCGGGCAAACAGAGCCTTTTGATAAAGATGATAAAGCTACGGCATTACGCGAAACCGAAGAAGAGCTTGGCGTTGATGCAAAACAGGTAACGGTGTTGGGAAAACTAACCCCCGTTTATATATCACCTTCAAATTTTAATGTTGTTCCGGTAGTGGGTTACCTGAAAAAAGAACCTGATTTTAAACCAAACGAGGAGGTTGAGAAAGTTTTAACGGTGGCTGTTTCTGACTTAATGAAACCAAATGCTGCACAAATACGAAAGGTAACAACACAATATGTTACCAACTTGGAGGTTCCCTGTTTTTTGGTAGAAGGCGAAATACTTTGGGGTGCCACCGCCATGATGATGAACGAATTACTTGAAATTATCAAAAGATGAAAAAACTGTTAACCGCAATAATAACAGGCCTTTTTTTTACAATAAACGTTGCTTTGGCACAGCAAACGGCAGTGGTAACCGTAATGGTTAACGGAATAAAACAAACAACCGGAAAGATACATGTTGCCGTTTTTGATAATAAAGAAAATTTTAAAAACTCCATTCCTTTAAAAACGGCTGTTAAAAAAGTTAACAGCAGCAGGGTTAAACTGTTTTTTACGCTATCGGTTGACAAACAGTACAGCATTGCCCTGTTTCAGGATTTAAACAACAACGACTCGTTAGACACCCGGGGCAGCATGAAAATACCTGTTGAACCTTTTGGTTTTTCAAACAATAAAACAGGAGCTTTCGGCCCTCCGTCGTTTAAAAAAACAGCTTTTTTTGTTACACACGACACAACTTTATCAATCAACATCGTTACCGATAAAAGCCGCTATTTAGTGCCTATAAAAAAACACCAATAACTTCGTTACGCTTATGCTGAAATCAAACATTTTTAAGAGTAACCTTCTTGATATACAGCATTTTGCAAGCCTCGTTTTTGACGTTTTTTTATATACCGCTACGAAAATTGGTGTTTTTTTAAGAAGCACTATTTAAAAAATAAAAAGTTGTTAAAGTGAACCCGTTTGCCAATCAATAGTATAAATTTATTAAAAGGTTTACTTTTGCCATTCCTGAAAACGAAACAATTTTTTGGCTGAAAAGGAACATATTAACGATTTTCAATTAATGGAGCAGGTGCGAAAAGGAAATGCCCATGCCCTTGAAGTTCTTTTCGACCGTTACTATGAACCACTTTGTAACTTTGCATTTTTAATGATTAAATCCGCAGGACGATCAGAGGAGCTGGTGTCGGATGTATTTATCAGGATATGGCATAATCGCGATAAGCATACAAAAGTTGTGCATGTTAAAGCCTATTTGTACCGGAGTGTTAAAAATGCCGTTATCTCCTTTTTAAGAAAAAACAGGCTTGAATTAGAGAATATTACTGACTATGAAAACTTATCGAAACTGGAAATAACACCCGAAACCTTGCTTATTCGCAAAGATTTAAGGAAAGCCATCGGCATTATGATTGACGCCATGCCTCTTAAAACGGGATTGATTTTCAGGCTTCATAAAATAGATGGTTTAAGTTATAAAGAAATAGCCTTAACACTTGACTTGTCGGTAAAAACCATTGAAAACCATATGGGAAAAGCCTTGCGGTTTATCAGGGACCTTTACCAAAAAAATCCGGAACTTTTTTAAAAAAATTTGTTTTATTTGCTTACAAGTCGCACTGCCACACTTTAACGTTGATGCATAGTGGCGGCACGACTCCACCACAAGTCGGGCTGCCACTGTTTAACG
>CAYVWX010000190.1:0-6205 GCA_964455635.1 uncultured Lentimicrobiaceae bacterium
TATCCGTTTTGGCGGGATTTTTGCGCGAAGCAGGCAAAAATCGTGACAAAACAAAGAACAGTATATCAAATTCACCCTGTGGAATAGTTTTAAATTCCACAGGGTAAACAAAATTATAAACACATGAAATATCCATGTTATCAAGATGACACACAGCAAAACGATTATGTAGAACCCCGTAGGGGTGACATATTTTAGCCCCGGGTGTTAACCCGGGGTATAAAGAAAAATGTGATATCCGTTTTGGCGGGATTTTTGCGCGAAGCAGGCAAAAATCATGACAAAACAAAGAACAGTATATCAAATTCACCCTGTGGAATCTGAAAATTATCCCACAAGATAAAAAAATTATAAACAGATGGAAAAAATTACCGAAGCAGTATTTCTGGCCGGCGGTTTTGGAACACGACTGAAAAGTGTGGTTAAAGATGTACCTAAACCCATGGCCGATATAAATGGTAAACCGTTTTTGCACTATCTTATTACCTATTATGCAAAACAGGGGATTAACCATGTTGTGCTTTCGGTAGGCCATCTTCACGAAGTTGTTCAAAGCTATTTTGGTAATAATTACAAGGGTGTTGCTATCTCTTATGCTATCGAAAATCATCCGCTTGGTACCGGTGGCGCCATACGCGAATCGTTGAAATTAACCCGTACAAAGGAGGTCTTGGTTGCCAATGGCGATACCATGTTTGCGGTTGATGTTGCAAAAATTGCAGAGTTTCACCATAAAAATAATGCCAACTTCACCCTGGTTGTGCGTGAGGTTAACGATGTGAGTCGTTACGGAAGCATTTCTTTAAACAACGATTTTAGAATTACCGGATTTAAAGAAAAAAACAGTGCCAAAGGCCATGGTTATATAAATGGCGGTGTATATTTAATTGATACCTCGTTTTTTAACAAGTTCAATTTTCCGCAAACCTTTTCTATTGAAAAAGATTTTTTTGAAAAACGGTACTCCGAAGGTGCCTTTTATGGTAAACCCTGCGCCAATTATTTTATCGACATCGGCATCCCTGCCGATTATGCCAAAGCTCAGCGCGAATTTGCTAAAATGTTTTAGTTTCTATGGCGCTCATTCAGTTATATAGCTATGTACGGTGCAATATATCAATATACTAACCCTTTATATGCCATGTAAAATTTGCTGTTACCGGATAAAATAATTTCTCTATTTTTACCACTTTAAAAAATACATGACCCATGAACATTGAAAAAGCCATTGCCGATTCCATATCGGTAAAACAAAAAATATTGGAGGAAGTTTCGTTGCATGCTCAAATTTGGAAAGCTGCCGAATACTGTATTGAAACCTACAGAAACACTGGGGGTAAAGTGCTTTTCTGTGGAAACGGTGGCAGCGCAGCCGATGCGCAACATTTGGCTGCAGAGCTTTCGGGCAGGTTTTATTACGACCGCGACCCGCTTTTTTCCGAAGCACTTCACGTTAACACATCTTTTCTTACGGCTGTGGCCAACGACTACTCCTACGATCAGGTGTATGCGCGTATGATTAAAGGTTCCGGCAAAGAAGGTGATGTTCTTTTTGGCATAAGCACCTCCGGAAATTCGGCTAATGTGGTTAATGCTTTAAAACAGGCTCACGAGCTTGGCATGAAAACCATTGCTTTAACCGGTGAAGGTGGTGGCGAAATGGCTGCTCTGGCTGACATCTGTATTAAAGTTCCTTCAAACGATACTCCTCGCATTCAGGAAGCTCATATTTTAATCGGACACATTATTTGCGAAATTATTGAATCGGAACTATTTCCGCGGAGCTGAGCCATGGTGGATTTTTTAAAGCATATCAATTCGTCCTGGACACTTTTCCTCGACCGGGACGGCGTTATTAACAAGCGACGGGTGGACGACTATGTTAAAAGTCCTGAAGAGTTTGAATTTTTACCGGGCGTATTGGAAAGCATGGCTCTTTTTTCAAAGATTTTTGGCAGGATAATTATTGTTACCAACCAACAAGGCGTTGGAAAAGGATGGATGACCCGTGAGCAACTGGAAGCGGTTAACCATACTATGATTGCCGAAATTGAAGAAGCCGGCGGCAGGGTGGATGCCGTTTTTTATTGCACCGATTTGAAAGATAAACCCGGCAACTGCCGGAAGCCATCCATAGCCATGTATAAAAGAGCCTTGCAGATGTTTCCTGAAATTAATGCGGAAAAAAGTATTATGGCCGGCGACTCGCAAAGCGATGTGGAGTTTGGTGAAAATGCAGGAATGTTTACCGTTTTTATTGGTACTGAAAAGGGCAGGGCAAACGTTTGTTTTAACAATTTAAAAAGTTTTGCCGACGAAATTTCAAAATAGTTTCCGTTTTATGAAAAGCACCTTGAATTGTTTAGCTCCTGTATGGGTACTATTGTTAGTTTTGTGCTATAAAAGTTTTAAATCTTAAACACCCTGTTTTTAGTGACTCCGACAGTAATTTTATTTACCTTTTTATTTTACACGTTGTTGCTTTTCGCAGTATCGTGGTTTACTTCGCGCCATGCCGATAACGAAAGTTTTTTTATCGGAAACAAAAAGTCGCCGTGGTTTGTTGTGGCTTACGGCATGATTGGTGCCTCTTTGTCGGGGGTAACTTTTATTTCGGTTCCCGGATGGGTAGGCAGTAGCGGCTTTACCTATTTTATAATTGTTCTGGGTTATGTGGCGGGCTATGCTGTAGTAACTTCGTTGTTATTGCCACTTTATTACCGGCTTAATCTTACCTCTATATACACTTATCTCGACCAACGGTTCGGCCCTAAATCCTATCTTACGGGGGCTTCGTTTTTCCTGCTTTCAAGAATAATAGGAGCGGCTTTTCGTATGTTTCTGGTGGTTTCGGTGTTGCAATATTTTGTGTTCGATAACTTTAACATTCCATTTTGGGTAACGGTGGTTATTTTTATGTTGCTAATACAGCTTTATACCTTAAAAGGAGGTATTAAAACCATTGTGTGGACAGATACCCTGCAAACTTCGTTTATGCTTTTATCGGTGATGATTACCGTGGGTTTTATTTTGCATAACATGCAGGCCGGTATAGGCGATATCATTGAAAAAGTATGGCAGAGCGATTATTCAAAAATGATAATTACCGATGTGAATAACCCGAAGTTTTTTTTAAAACAGTTTTTTAGCGGTATGTTTATCACCATTGTAATGACCGGTCTCGATCAGGATATGATGCAAAAAAATCTGAGTTGCCGGAACCTTAAAGATGCCGGGAAAAACATGACGACTTTAAGTTGGATTTTAGTTCCTGTTAACCTGTTATTTCTGTTTTTGGGAGCGGTTTTGTTAATTTATGCCTCCGAAAAGGGAATCGTACTACCACAAAATGCCGACCTTATCTTTCCCACCATCGCCATGGGTAACCTTGGTGTTGCAGCCGGAATAGTATTTATCGTCGGCTTGATATCGGCTGCCTACTCCAGTGCCGACAGTGCTTTAACAGCGTTAACAACCTCTTTTAGTATTGATATTCTTAAACTTGATAAGAAATACAAACACAATGAAAACTTGTTGAAAAAAAAGAGGATGACGGTTCATCTCTTTATGAGTTTAACAATTATATTTGTAATCATTCTATTTAAGGTGATTAACAGCGAGTCGGTGATTGCGCAATTATTCACTTTTGCAGGATATACTTACGGGCCTTTGCTGGGATTGTATGCTTTTGGGCTGTTTACAAAATGGCAGGTAAACGACAGGTGGGTTCCGGTTGTTGCAATAGCCTCGCCATTGCTTGCGTATATTATTAAGATACAGTCTGTTTCATGGTTTGGAGGCTATCAGATAGGGTTTGAATTATTGTTAATTAATGGATTTATTACTTTTTTAGGTTTACTTTTTATTATAAAAAACAAATAGTTACAGTTATGGCTAATTTCAGATTTACTGCTTTAGAGCACACCTTAAACAGGGCGATAGTTAAGGTCAACTATCCGTCGGCAAAAGTTTCCGACTATTTTGGGTCGATGGCCTTTAATCAGGCTACCATGCGCGAATATCTTACCGATGAAGCGTTTAAAGTGGTGATGAGTGCCATTCAAAAAGGCATTCGTATCGACCGGAAAATCATCGACCAAATTGCTTCTGCCATGAAAGCCTGGGCTTTGTCGAAAGGTGCTACACATTACACACACTGGTTTCATCCTTTAACGGGCGCTACTGCCGAAAAACACGATGCTTTTATTATGCCCCAGCCCAACGGAAGGGCATTGGAAGAGTTTCAGGGGAGTGCACTTACGCAGCAGGAACCCGATGCCTCCAGTTTTCCCAGTGGCGGCATCAGAAACACTTTTGAAGCACGGGGTTATACTGCCTGGGACCCTACCTCTCCTGCATTTATAATGGATAATACCCTCTGTATTCCTACCATATTTGTTTCTTATACCGGCGAATCGCTGGATTACAAAACGCCGTTGTTAAAATCGCTTACGGCGCTGGATAAAAGTGCCGGAGGAGTATGCCGTTATTTTGATAAAAATGTTCATAAGGTGAATGCTACGCTGGGATGGGAGCAGGAGTATTTTTTGGTGGACGATGCTCTTTTTGCCGCCCGTCCTGATTTGGTTTTAACCGGAAAAACAGTTTTCGGCCATTCGTCGGCAAAAGATCAGCAGCTGTCCGATCACTATTTCGGAACCATTCATGAACGGGCTCTGGCTTTTATTAAAGACCTTGAAATAGAAGCTCATATGTTGGGCATACCTTTAAAAACCCGTCATAATGAAGTAGCACCATCGCAGTTTGAGTGTGCTCCGGTTTACGAAGAGATTAATGTAGCTGTAGATCATAATCAGCTGCTAATGCATCTTTTAGATAAAATCGCCCGCCATCACCATTTTAAAGTGTTGCTGCACGAAAAGCCTTATGCCGGTGTTAACGGATCCGGAAAGCACAACAACTGGTCGTTGGCAACCGATACGGGTGTTAACCTTTTGTCGCCCGGAAAAACTGCCAAAGATAATTTTCGTTTTATCACTTTTATGGTAAATATTTTAAAAGCGGTTCACAATTACGAAGAATTGCTCAGGGCCAGTATTGCTTCGGAAGGTAACGATTTGCGTTTGGGAGCTAATGAAGCACCTCCGGCAATTATCTCCGTATTTATTGGCGAACAAATTAGCAGGACCCTGGATACCATCGAAAAAATGCCTTCTAAAAAGTCGTTGGGAAATAACCATAATTCCGGTTCGTTGGATATTCCGAAAATTCCTGAAATTTTATTGGATAATACCGATCGCAACAGGACATCACCTTTTGCCTTTACGGGTAATAAATTTGAATTCAGGGCAGTAGGTTCAGCAGCAAACACCGCAAAACCCATGTTTGTACTAAACACTATTCTTGCCGAACAGCTTGAAAAATTTAAAATAGATGTTGACAGCGAAATTGCCAAAGGACTTAAAAAAGATGCTGCTATCTTTAATATTATTCGCAGGTATATTAAAGAGTCGAAAGCCATTCGCTTTGAAGGAAATTCGTACAGCGATGAGTGGAAGACGGAAGCTGCTAAACGAGGTTTGTCAAACAATAGTACCACACCGGATGCCATAAAAGCATTTTTATCGGAAAAGGCAATCAGGCTTTTTGACAAGCATCATGTATTAAATAAGGTGGAGCTTAAAGCGCGCTACGAAATAAAGTTGGAGAATTATACAAAGAAACTTCAAATTCAGTCGAGGGTTATGGGCGATTTGGCGGTAAACCACATTTTGCCTACTGCCATACAATACCAAAACCGGTTAATCGAAAACGCACGCGGCTTGAAAGAGGTACTTGATTCAAAGACATTTGTAAAGCTTTCACGCAATCAGCTTAATACAATAAAAGAAATTTCCGATCATGTTTCCAACATTAAGGAATTTGTTGCCGATATGGTTGAAGCCAGAAAAATATCCAACAGAATTGATGATATTGAAAAAAGAGCAGGGTCGTACAAAAATACCGTGCTGCCGTTTTTTGAAAAAATAAGGCATCATGTTGATAAACTTGAGTTGCTCATTGATGATGAAATATGGCCATTGCCGAAATACAGAGAGCTCCTGTTTTTGAAATAGTTTACGGGTGAAGCGAGGGGCGATATGTGTTAAGGGTTATGAGTTAAGAGTTAAGAGTTGTCAATGCCTAAATTAATTAACACAACATAATTTATATTGTACCAAACGTAGAAACCATTCACGAATGG
>CAYVWX010000191.1:0-5594 GCA_964455635.1 uncultured Lentimicrobiaceae bacterium
GGCACACAGAAGAATGATTATAAGCTCCGAAGGAGCGTAATATTTATAGCCTCGGGTGTTAACCCGAGGTAAAAAAAACCCAAAACCCGTTTTGGCGGGATTTTTGCCGCATGGCAAGCAAAAATCATGACAAAACAAAACGCAATATATCAAGTAAATACAAAATTATAAATACATGAAAAAAATTTTGATCCTTTCAATAGCCCTGGCGCTTTCCACCATAAGCCCGGCACAGCTGGTTAAAGTCAGCAAAAAAAAATCGGATAGCACCATCGAAATATCACTGCAAAATAACATGGTAAAACAAACGGTTGTAATTAAAAACAACCTGTTGTTTGCCGACACCCTCCAATCGCTTCAAAAGTGGACATCCATGTACAGCAACAGGGTTCCGGCAGTACTAATTACCGATGCCGATTTTGAACTGGATATTGTTTACACAGCCTGGCGTGCTCCCGGAAAAAATTATAATGCCGATAATCCGGTAAGCTTTTCCAAAAAAGATTTTTTATTTGACAGATACGCTTTTGGGGAGAGCATAAAGGGTGAAAAATCAGTCGATTTTTGGTTTTCAGGAATAAACAACCCTTTTACATTACGCTTGACGTACGAACTTAAACCCAACGAGTTTTATGTACGGCGAAAAATTACTTTAACCGATAAAACCCTCACAGGCCATTATCTTGACAAAATACACACCCGAAAAGGCCGATTTGCTTATTACGAAAAAACGAACAACAAAAATGCATCGTTTACCATCAGTATTGAAGATTTTGAAGGAGCAGGAAAAATTAACCGGGAAGACAAAACAAAAAAGATACATTACCAAATAATTCACAAAGGCGATTTTGGACAACCGGTTGCCATCAAAAGCGATAATTCCGGTGCTTTTGGCGGCATTGAATATCCAACATCAATCAATTACATTTATACCGACAAGCTCGATTTTTACCAATACCTTGGCGAACAAATTAAAAATAAACCCGTCGAAAGCGACTGGTCGATGTTGGGCATCACGCCCGAACCATACGTAAAAAAATGGTTTTATCAATACGTAAAAACCATCAGGGTTGCACCTGCCACCCCATACATTATGTACAACAGCTGGTACGACTTACGCTCGGCCGACTATCCTAAAATTCAGAAGGATGCAGTAATGAATGAAAAAAATGTAATGAGAATCTGGAACCTTGTAAAAAAGAACTTTATCGAAAAAAACCACATCAACATTAATGCTTTTGTACTGGATGACGGGTGGGATATATATGAAAGCGACTGGAAACTACGAACAAAACAATTTCCCAATGGTTTGCGTCCCATTGCCGACACATTAAAAAAATCGGGTACTGATTTAGGAATGTGGTTCGGCCCTGCAGGTGGATACTCTTTTGCCTTAAAACGCATTCATTGGATGCATGACCACGGATACGAAGTTACCGGAAACATTAACGTACCGGGTTCGGCACAACTTTGCCTGGCCGGAAAAAACTATTCGGCTCTTTTTAGAAAAAGAACCACCGACTTTGTGAAAAACGATCATGTCGGCTACTTCAAATGGGACGGCATTCAATTTTCATGTTCCGAACCCGACCATGGCCACCCTGTGGGTATCCACTCGCGAAGAGCCGTAATGGAATCGGTAATCGATAAATGCAATGCCGTTAGAGCCATTAACCCCAATGTTTATTTAAACATCACATCCGGCACCTGGTTAAGCCCGTGGTGGGTACAATACGCCAACCAAATCTGGATGGATGCTGCCGATTATGCTTTTGCCGATGTACCCTCCATAACCCGTCGCGACAACGCTATGACCTATCGTGATTATGCCCTTTGGGACGACGAACACATTCGTAAATCGTGGTTTCCCGTATCAAACCTGATGATCCACGGCATCATTAAAGGAAGACTGGAAAACATCAGTAAAGAAGGCGAAACATTGGAAACGTTTACCAACAATGCCGTACTTTATTTTGGCAGAGGAATTTCCATGTGGGAATTATACATCTCCCCCGATATTCTTACAAACGGCGAGTGGAATGCACTCTCACAGTCCATTAAATGGGCAAAAGACCGATATAAAATTCTGGGCACTACCTTTATGGTCGGCGGAAATCCTGCAGTTGGCAACAGCTATGCTTTCCTGCATTTTCTGGGTGACAAGGGAATTATTTCAGCAAGAAACCCAAAAGTGGAAGACGATATTTTAACCATCACACTCGATGCCGCCTATGGAATCGACGAAAATGCTACCAACCTCGTTGTCGAACAAATTTACCCGAAAAGATATATTTTTCCTCAAATTTACGGAGCAGGATCCAGACTAAACATCCGTTTAAAAGGATACGAAACAGCTATTTTTGAAGTACATCCGCTTGGATGTAAAGATGGAATGCCGCTTATTGCCGGTGTTCCTTTTGAAAGAAAAATTGTAAACGACGAGGTAGTTTACACATTACTTGACGACGCAAAAGTAGTAAAGGTACTCAATCCTGAAGTTATAAAAAGTGTTTATGCCGATGGAAAAGAGATTCCGTTTTCACAAATATATCAGCACCTTCCTGAAAAGGTAATTCAACCTGAATTTATTTCAACAACAGTGCATAAAAAGAATACAACCAATATAGCACTTAAAACAACGGCTACAGGTGGTACCGAACAGGTTGCCATTTTGTTTAAAGCCCAAAAAAATCAAGATGAGATTGATTTTCCGGATATTCAAATAACTTTAAACGGTAAAAGCCTAAAAACCAAAACCCAATCCATAAAGGGTAAGTGGATGTGGTATGTAGCCGAAGTCCCTGTCAATGCAAAGCCCGACATAAAAATATCCATCGAAAAAAACAACTGGAAAGGAGATGCCGAAGTTTGGGTAAAAACAGTAAAAACTTCCAAGGGAACAACCATAGTTATAAAACCCTCAGGTCAGTTTAAAGAACGCATATTACCCCCTCTACCCTACGCTGCCGAACAATTCAAAGCATTTGATAAAGTTGTTTCGATTGACTTGTAAAAATATTACCTTCTTAGGGTTTATTGAGAAATAAAATGACTGGAATTGACAAAGTTATTTTGTATGATAACAAGGCAAAAATCACAGGCATAGCCATAGCTACGGCGAGGATTTTTAACGAAGTTAGCATGCAAAAGAACGAGTCAAAACGGTCAGGTTATTTCTTTACAATCCCTTAACACATAAGTCCACTCCGAAAAGTCCAAAAGCAAATATTTAGTCATCCGATGAATTTTTATTTAACTGATTGACAGCTATGATATTTGTAAATATCTCGCAAATACATTTATCGGATGACTTTCCAAAGCGGACTTAACACCTCATAAGTTTAAAAAACAGAAACTGCTTTTAATAAGTTTTTAACCCCGTAACCAAGCCTGCAAAAACCTTTACTTACCTTTAAAAACAGGTTTTCTTTTTTCATTAAATGCTTTTTTTCCCTCTTCAAAATCGTAACTGTAAAACAAATCAGCTATCATTTTTTTTATTTCCGGTGTATTTGCCTTTTCAACATTACCCCGGCTAAGTGCATTAATTTGCTTTTTTATCAACCGGATGCTCAAAGGAGAATTACCGGCAATTTTTTCCGCCAGGTCAAAAGTAAACAATTCCAAACGATTTTTTTCAACAATATGATTTAAAATGCCAAGCTCCAACGCCCTGCGGGCTGAAATGGGTACGGCGGTAAAAAAAAGCTCTTTGGCAATGTTGGTTTCAACCAGACTTAAAACCCGTTGTACCTGAATAGGGTTGTAAGGGGCACCCAGCTTAGCCGGTGTAATGGCAAAAGAGGAAGAGTCGGTGCCTGTTAAAAGGTCGCAGGCAAAAGCTAACTCGCAGCCACCTCCCCAAACACTCCCTTCAATCATAGCTATAACGGCACCCGGAAATTGTTCCAGCTTTTTTAACACTTTTTCCAAGTTATACTCATAAGGAACCGGATCACGACCGGGGTCGGGAAGCTGATCGATGCGTAACCCTGCACACCAAACTTTACTATGAGGGTTGCTTCGTAAAACAATAACTCTTTTTCCTGTACTTTCAAATGTCGAAACAGCCTCTTCTATTTCAAGGAGCATATCAACATTCAACGAATTATGCTTTGCATCATTGTTTAAAATAATAACGCCCGTATAACCCTTTTCGTCGGTTTTTATAAATCTCATTTCTGTTTATTAAATATTCACAAAATTAATCAGCATTTTTTATGTTGTTCATAAACTTCGCTAAATTTGTCGGAAATTTTAACAAAACTCAATTTATCATGAAAGTAAAACTGACACTTTTTTTAATCTTGATGAGTGCTGTGGCATCCTTTGCACAACAGTTTACCATTGACGGAAAATTTACCGGAATACCTGATAAAAATGTTTATTTAATACAGTATCACGAAGGCAATCAGCAGATTGTGGACACAGCCAAAACCGATAAACAGGGAGCTTTTTCATTTACATTATCCAATGCAAAACCGGGTATGTATGTGGTTTATGTAAGTCCTCAAAATATGCTTGAACTTGTGTTTAACAACGAGAATATCCAATTTGAAACAACAGGCTCTACATCGCAGGACGACATCAAATTTTTAAAATCGAAAGAAAATAAAATTTACTACGACTATATTTATGTTAAAATTAAAAACCAAAACAAACTAAACCTGCTTCGCCAAACCATCAGAGATTATCCCAAAGAAGACCCCTTTTACAACGTAATGGTAAAACAGTACGAGTCGCTTGTTGACCAAATTGCCAATACCGTAAAGGTTGCAACCCTGAACGACGGCGACAAACTGGCCACGCGTTATATCCGTTCCGACTGGCCGGTGATACCTCCGGCAGGATTATCAAAAAAAGAAGAAACCGAATATTTGAAAAAACATTTTTTAGATCACATCGACTTTTATGATACGGCCTTAATAAACTCCTCTATTCTTTCATCTCGACTGGTAGGCTATCTGCAGCTGTATCAAAACAAAAACATGACCAAAGAGCAGGCTCAGGAAGCCATGAAACCGGCCATAGATACCATTTTGGAGAAAGCTACCCTTAACGGAGAAGTTTACGGTTATGTACTTGATTATCTCGTTGGAGGATTTGAAACCGTCGGCTTCGACAAATTGTTAATTTACCTCGACAATGCCAATGCAGCCGAAAATATTTGTGAAGACTCAACCCGTGCCGAAGTTCAAAATAAGTTGGACTTAGCTAAAAAACTGGCCATGGGCGCTGTTGCTCCCGAAATAAAAACAACCGACATCAATGGCAGGTCGTTTGACCTTCAAAAGTTGAATGCCAACAAAACCGTGTTGGTATTTTGGGCGAGCTGGTGTCCGCATTGTACGGCCACCTTGCCGGAGCTTAAACAGCTTTACGATAAAAACCGTGGAAATTTTGAGGTAGTAGCCATCTCGGTTGACGACGATGTTGCCAATGTAAAACATGCTGTCAACGACAATGATTACACATGGATTAACATTGCTGAAGGCATGGGCTGGGACGGAAAGATTCCTTTGGAGTACGGCATCAGCGGTACACCTACCTTTTTTGTTTTGGATAAAGACAAAAAAATTATTTCGAAGCCCCGG
>CAYVWX010000191.1:5604-6180 GCA_964455635.1 uncultured Lentimicrobiaceae bacterium
ATGTCTGAACTGAAACAAGCTTTGGGTTTACAGTAGCTTTTTTCTTGCTGCCGCTGTTGTGGCACGAGCCGGTACCACAGGCACATCCCAAACGTTTTCCTGTGTTAGGATCAACGGTGGAACACTGCTTTTTGAAGGTGTAATCCTTTTTGAAAAGCATTTTAACGGCGATGCCTGTAAAACCAATTCCCAAAAGAATAATACTGAAAAATAATATTTTTAAAAAAACCATCTTTTCTACTTTTTATTTGAAAGGGCAAAAATAACAGAAAAACAAACATAATTATATATTTAAATGTTTTTGTTTTACCGATAGAAAGCAAAGCTGTCGATATTGCCTTACCCGATAGACAATTATACAATGAATTAATGGTACAATGATATAATGAACCCGTTACTCGCCGGATAATGATACAATGAATTAATGATACAATGTTGTGCAGTATTAGAGAAAAAGAATATTACAGAAATTTAAGAAAGAATAAATATGCAAAATAAGTATGCAGGAATAACAAAAATCACAATTCTTGAAAAATCACGAAATATTACATTTCCGGCATTTGTAATGTATCCTAC
>CAYVWX010000192.1:0-6178 GCA_964455635.1 uncultured Lentimicrobiaceae bacterium
TGATATGAAAAATATTTATTTAGTAGTTTTATCGTTGTTACTTTCAGTAACCGTTTTATTTGGGCAAAGCAGAGTATATGCACCTAAGCTTGAAACTCCCGAAAACGGGGCTGTTGACCAAATGCCAAAGGTGCTTCTTAATTGGCAGGCTGTTACCGGTATTGGTATGAATATTCAGTACGAAATACAGTTGGCTGATAATGATGCCTTTACCAATCCCGTTGAATTTCCCATTATAAATGTTACGGCAATTTATGCTGCCGACCTGATGTTTGGTAATACCTATTACTGGCATGTAAGGGCTCACGATGGCGATGAAGTTTCCGACTGGTCGGAAACCTGGTCGTTTTCCGTGGTAAAAACCGTTACCATTTTAAAACCTAACGACGGAAGCGTGGTGAAACCTCAGGTAGATATTGAATGGAAACCGGTAACCGGTGCCGACTTTTATCAAATTTTAGTTGATACGGTTTACTCATGGAAAAAAGAATTTCCCGGTGTTTCGGATGACATTAATGCCACCTTTGTGGTTGATGACAATAATTTTGGCGGTGTTGGCGATGGTGGTCTTGTTTTTTATTATAACGGACAGTGGAATGTTGCCGAATCGGGAACAACAAAAGATTTGTTGTCGATTTACTTTGTAGATGCTAACAATGGTTGGGCTGTTGGTAAAAGCGGTACGGTAATACACTACGACGGTACAACCTGGTCAACTGTTGACATTGGTACTACAAAAGAGTTAAGAGGCGTTTACTTTGCCGATGCCAATAATGGATGGGTAGTTGGAAAGAGCGGTAAAATATATTATTTTAATGGTACCGACTGGACAGAACAAACTTCGGGAACAAACAAAGACCTAAATGCCGTGTGGGCGGTTTCGGCAACGGATGTATGGGCCGGTGGTAAATCGGGAACCATAGCCCATTACGACGGAACAACCTGGAGTGCTGATACACCCGGCTCAAAAGACTTTATGGGACTGTGGTTTAATTCGGCCGACGATGGCTGGGCCGTTGGTAAAAGTGGCCGTGTGGCACATTACGACGGATCTGCATGGACAGAAGAGAGTACCGGTATTTCAAAAGTATTTTATGGTATTGCTTTTAACGGTTCACAGGGATATATTGTAGGACAAACAGGTACCTTATTGGAGTATGATAACGGTGTCTGGAATAAAGTTACCTCCGGAACAATGAAAAATCTTAATGGTATTTGGTTTAACGGTGGTACAGGGTTTTATGCCGGCGACGATGGAGCTGCATACACTTATACCGGTGGCGGTTTTGACAGTCCTTTTGTTACAACATTTAATGTTTCAGGAACGGAAGCCTCTTTTAATATGCAGAACCTCTATTTTGGCAGTACCTATTATTATAAGATGAGAATGGGACACAGTGCCGATACTTCATCATGGACATTGCCCAAATCCTTTCAGGTACAGCGTTCACCCGAATTATCAGCACCCTCTGACGGAGCCGGTAATATTGCACTGGAGGTAATGTTGGATTGGAAAGATTTTGACGGAATACAAAAATTTAATGTTCAAATTGCAACAAACCCCGATTTTAGCAATGCACTTACTTATTATTCCGACAGTAGCTTTTTTAATATGTTGGGTTTAAATTTCGGAACAACGTATTACTGGCGAGTTAATGCACAAAATGCGGCTTCCACTTCGCCTTGGTCAACTTCGTGGAGTTTTACCACAACCAATGCCATTGCATTAACAGCTCCCGAAAACAATGCTGTTGATGTGGCAACATGTCCCAAACTTGAGTGGGAAACAATTGCCGGAGTGGGTACTTACGAAGTGTGGATTGATACCGACGAAAATTTTACCAATCCTCAAATAAAAATTGAAAACGGCTCTTCCAGCCAGTGCCAGTCGCAACTGCCCGAAAATACCGATTACTTTTGGAAAGTCAGAGGAATTCTTGCTTTGGATACATCTGATTGGAGTCCCGTTTGGAAATTTACAACAAAAGGTCCCGATGCTATTAACGAAATAGTTGATCCCGCTTCGGTAGCTCTTTATCCCAATCCTTCCAAAGGCCACTTTACACTGCGGATGAACAGCCTTGTTAACGATGATATTACCATTCGGGTGACTGATATTGCCGGAAAAATAATCTACAATAAAGCTTATAGCTGTCGAGTTGGTGTTAATAAATATGCCATCGACATCAGCGGATTTTCTTCGGGTGTGTATAATGTAACTATTGTAAAAAATAACCTTTCCTTGTCGCGTAAACTGTTTGTAAAATAGTTCGATACAAGTATAATTGCTTAAAAAGAGCCTGAATTTATTCAGGCTCTTTTTTTTGCTTTTTTTAAGAGGACCATAAAATTTGCTAACTTTGGTGGTGAAAAGTTTATTCACTAAAATTTATAAAAGATGGTACCGAAAATAACTACCCTGAGCGGGTATATCCATGAATATCAGAAAAGTGTTGCCAATCCTACCGGATTTTGGGCAAATATTGCCGAAACTTTTTATTGGCGCAAAAAATGGGATACCATTTTGGAGTGGGATTTTCAGAACCCGAAAGTGGAGTGGTTTAAGGGTGGAAAATTAAATATTACCGAAAATATTTTTGAACGCAATCTTTTTTTACTGGGAGATCAAACCGCTATTATTTGGGAGCCGAACGACCCGAAAGAGGGGGTGCGGAAGATTACATACAATGAACTTTTTATTGAGGTTCAAAAGTTTGCCAATGTTTTAAAAAGTCATGGGGTGCGTAAAGGCGACAGGGTGGCACTCTATATGCCTATGATACCCGAACTTGCTATTGCCATGTTGGCTTGTGCGCGTATAGGTGCTATTCATTCGGTTGTTTTTGCAGGATTCTCGGCCAAGGCGTTGGCCGAACGGATTATTGATGCGGAAGCTAAAGTATTGGTAACTGCCGACGGCGGATACCGTGCACAAAAGGTTATTAATTTAAAAGACGTTGCCGACGAAGCATTAAAGGAGTCGCCTTCCGTAATTTCAACCATTGTGGTAAAACGAACCGGCGAAAATATTAATTGGGTGGCTAAACGCGACTATTGGTGGCACGATGAGATGAAAAATGCAGATACCCATGCGCCTGCCGAAATTATGGATGCCGAAGATCCCTTGTACATTCTTTATACCAGCGGTTCTACAGGCCGCCCCAAAGGGGTGCTTCATACTACCGGCGGATATATGGTTTATACAGCCTACACTTTTCGCAATGTTTTTCAGTATAGCTCGGGAGATATCTTTTTCTGTGCTGCCGATATTGGTTGGGTAACAGGCCATTCGTATATTGTGTACGGGCCTTTGTTGGAAGGGGCAACTTCCGTTATGTTCGAGGGGATACCTACTTATCCTGATGCCGGCCGTTATTGGGATATTATTAAAAAGCATAAAGTAAATCAATTTTATACATCACCTACTGCTATCAGGTCGTTAATAGCACAGGGACAGGAATGGGTACAAAACATCAATTTAACCGATTCGTTGCGTGTGTTGGGCACTGTGGGCGAACCCATTAATGAAGAAGCCTGGCACTGGTATCACGATCATGTGGGAAACAATAAATGTCCTATTGTGGATACCTGGTGGCAAACCGAAACAGGTGGTATTATGATTTCGGCCATCGCCGGCGTTATCCCCACAAAACCTGCTTTTGCCAGTTTACCCCTGCCGGGGATACAGCCTCAAATTGTTGACCCCGACGGTAAAAAACTTTGCGGTAAAGGAGTTCAGGGTAATCTATGTATTAAGTTTCCGTGGCCGGGCATGGCGCGAACACACTGGGGCGACCATAAACGGTATGTCGAATCTTATTTTAGCCAGTATAAAGGCCTCTACTTTACCGGTGATGGCGTAAAACGTGACGAGGACGGCTATTACAGAATATTGGGAAGAATGGATGATGTTATTAATGTTTCGGGACACCGGCTGGGAACCGCCGAAATAGAAAATGCGATTAACGAGCATCCGTTGGTTTCGGAATCGGCAGTGGTGGGGTACCCGCACGACATTAAAGGACAGGGAATATTTGCTTATGTGGTTTGTACCGATATACCTGAAAACTCGGAAGAAGAGCTGAAAAATTCCATTAAAAAAGGAGTTAGTAAAATGATTAGCCCCATTGCCCGTCCCGACCGGATTTTATTTGTAAGCGGTCTGCCAAAAACTCGCTCCGGAAAAATTATGCGGCGTATCTTGAAAAAAATTGCAGCCGGTTCCGATGATTATGGTGACATCTCAACACTTACAAACCCCGAAATTGTCAGCGAAATTGTTGATGCAATTAAATGGTTGTAACTTTTAATAATTGTTGTACCATTTTCCCCAGGTAAAGGTAATGTACAGTGTTGGGAAAACAATGTTTTTAGGATTATTAAACATGATGGTGAGCCCGGTGGGCAAAATATCCAGTGCAGCACCTGCCTCTAAGGTTTTTATTTTTGCATGATTGTTGGAATAATCGAAGCTGAGGCCTGTTTTAAGATATAAGCCGGGAGAAAATTTCAACCTGTTTAATCCTTTTGAAAAGGGTGCTCTGCCATAGATGTCATCCCAAGGTGGGTCGTTAGTAAACTGTTCTGTTTCAATATTGTAATTGTATAACCCGGGCGAAACTTCGTAAAAATACATGGTGTATAAATAATAGGGTTTGGCAATACCCAAACTAAATCCACCTCCGTAAACCCATCGTAGTTCAACACCACCCCAATAGGGTTTACGGTTTAACTGCTTTTTCCACATCATGCCAAAACGAAAGGTAAAAGCATCGTTCATTTTACCGTAAACATAGCTTTTTGAGTTTACTACGTAAGAATTAACAAGGCGGGCCTGTTTCCACGAGCGTAAAGTTTGGAACTCAATTTCAAAAATGCGGCTTTTGAAAAATGACAGCCGTTTACCCCATCGGTATTGAATGCCAAGTCCCAGATTGTGGGCGGTTACGCCATACGAACGTTGGTAAGTATAAAGAATTTTTACATCTGAGGTGTCAGCCGTTTCGGTATCAAATTGAGCATAGCTGTGCATGCCTGATAACATCAGAAACATGAATACAGCGATATGTAAATTTTTGAACATGCACAATCTACCAACTAAAATCAGGCCAAAACAACTATTTTGATTTCCCTAAAAATAAATTAGTATTTTACCTCTTTCTGATATTTATGAGCTTCGCCGTAAGCAGCACAACTGCTCGACGATTTACACGAAGTCATAATGGCAATGGTAAATAAAAAAAGAGAAACCAGAATTAATATTTTTTTCATAATTTTATAAAATTACTTTTTTCGATGACAAAAATAACAGAGATTTTAGATATACGGTTAAAATATCTTATTTTTTCCCTGAATTATAAGCAATACAGAAATGACAACAAACAATAGTGCTTCGGTTGCGCCGAAAATAGAGGAAAGCTGGAAATTTGCTTTGGCTGATGAGTTTAAGGCTGATTATTTTAAAAATCTTGTTTCTTTTGTTAGGGAGGAAACGGGAAAGCATACAATTTATCCTGCCGGAAAAAATATTTTTGCAGCTTTCGACCATACACCGTTAACGGCAGTAAGGGTAGTTTTGTTGGGGCAAGACCCCTATCACGGTCCCGGCCAGGCACACGGATTATGCTTTTCAGTGCCCGACGGAATACCTTTTCCTCCGTCGTTAAAAAATATTTTTAAAGAGTTACAAACCGATGTTGGAGCACCTTTTCCTGCTTCGGGCAATTTGACTGCCTGGGCAAATCAGGGTGTACTGCTGTTAAACGCTACCCTTACCGTACGGGCACATCAGGCGGGTTCACACCAAGGTAGGGGGTGGGAACAGTTTACCGATCAGGTAATACGTACCGTGTCCGATTTGCGGGCAGGTGTCGTGTTTTTGTTGTGGGGCAGGTATGCTCAAAATAAAAAATCGCTTATCGATACCCATAAACATTTTATTTTAACAGCTCCGCATCCGTCACCGTTATCGGCTCACAGAGGGTTTCTCGGTTGTAAGCATTTTTCAAAAACCAATCAAATATTGCGTGAAAACAGTCTTCCCGAAATTAATTGGGCGCTATAAATAGCATCAGGGAATAAAAACAAAAAATCGGCGATAGTTATACAAGAATGGTATTTCCTTTAAAAAGTTCGGTGAAAACTACACAGAAAACTACACAGAAAACTACACAGAAAA
>CAYVWX010000193.1:0-6151 GCA_964455635.1 uncultured Lentimicrobiaceae bacterium
ATTGATTTTGTAGTTCAAAAATCAAATAATGAAAGAGAATATTATCAAGTTGCTTTTTCTGTTAATGACGAAAAGACATTCAAGAGAGAGGTATCGGTATTTAAAAGAATTAATGACAATTATCCTAAATATCTCTTAACACTTGATTATGATAATGCAAATGTAGAAGGTATTCAAAAATTAAATGTTATTGATTGGTTATTGCAAGAAGATAAAAAAATAAATCAATGAAAAATGACGGTGCATAACACACCAAAAATGTGTATAAGGCTGTAAAAATGAATATATTAACAATAAATAAACGGTAAAGTGGCTTGAAAGATTGGTGTTTCAAAATGCCCAACTTTTCATATTGCCATCCGATACAATGATATAATGAACCCATTACTCGATTACCAATTATACAATGAATTAATTATACAATGATATAATGAACCCGCTATCCGCCGGATAATTATACAATGAAATAATGAACCTGTTACTCTATTAACCCTTGAACTATTTTGAACCATTATATCATTGAATCATTATACCATTGAACCATTGAACCATTATACCATTACACCATTACACCATTATATCATTACACCATTATACCATTATAACATTCATACATCGTTTAACGGTGGCATCAAATTAATTACCTTTGTCCGCGAAAAAAATAATTTATGGATAATAAAAATATACGGGTCAGATTTGCCCCCAGTCCCACAGGGCCTTTGCATATTGGAGGAGTACGCACGGCTCTTTATAATTTTCTTTTTGCCCGAAAAAACGGAGGAAAATTTATTTTACGAATAGAGGATACCGACCAAACAAGGTTTGTGGCCGGTGCCGAAGAATACATTGTTGAAGCTTTTAAATGGTGCGGTATTGAATTTGACGAGGGTGTTACCAAAGGAGGCCCTTACGGTCCTTATACACAATCGGAACGAAAGACAATTTATAAGGAGTATGCCGAAAAATTGCTCAATTCCGGAAATGCCTATTACGCTTTTGATACGGCCGAAGAACTTACGGCAAAACGAAAAGCTTTTGAAGCAGATAAAAAAACCTTTACCTACAATGCGGCTCAGCGGTTAAACATGAGCAACTCACTTAGTTTACCCGAAGAAGAGGTGAAAAGATTGCTGGACAATGGTGTACCTTATGTTATTCGGTTTAAAATGCCCGAAAGCCAACAGGTGGAGATGCATGATTTAATACGGGGCAAAGTGGAGGTGAACACCGGGGTTTTGGACGACAAAATTTTGTTTAAAAGTGATGGTATGCCTACCTATCATCTTGCCAATGTAGTTGATGACCACTTGATGGAAATATCGCATGTGATACGTGGCGAAGAGTGGCTGCCATCCTTGCCGCTGCATCTGTTGCTTTACCGGGCTTTGGGGTGGAAGGAGCCCCAATTTGCCCATTTGCCTCTATTACTTAAGCCCGACGGCCATGGTAAACTGAGTAAGCGCGATGGCGACCGGTTGGGATTTCCTGTTTTTCCCTTACAATGGAAAGATCCTAAAACCGGTGAAGTTTCGCGGGGATACCGTGAGGACGGATATTTTCCGGAAGCTTTTATTAACATGCTGGCATTGCTTGGCTGGAACCCGGGTGATGAAAGAGAGCTTTTTACCATGGATGAGCTTGTTAATGCTTTCAGTATTGAAAGGATTAATAAATCGGGTGCCAAATTTGATGTTGAAAAGGCCAAATGGTTTAACCACCAATATTTGGTTAAAAAAAGCAACATTGAACTGGCGGAGGCATTTTTACCGGTTTTGGAACAACACCATATTTTGGCAGATAAAGATTATGTTATAAAGGTTACCGGGCTTGTAAAAGAACGGGCTGTTTTTGTTTCCGACCTGTGGGAGCAGAGTTATTTCTTTTTTAAACGACCTGACGAGTACGATGCCAGAGCAGTTAAAAAACGTTGGAAAGCACAGTCGTACAACCAGATAACCGAACTGAAGGAGCTTTTGGCTCATACCGAACCTTTTTCCGCCCTGCATACCGAAGAGGTGGTTAAAAAATGGATAGAAGAAAAAGAGTATGGTATGGGTGCCGTGATGAATGCCTTCAGGCTTTTAATTGTAGGAGCTTTAAAAGGGCCGCACCTGTTTGATATAATAGCACTGTTGGGACAGCAAGAGACCCTTGAACGCCTTGAGTCGGGACTTAAAGAGTTGGGAGAAAAAGTTTAAGGTTGTGGTAGAATATACCAACACTTTAATTTGTATTTATACACTAATGAGTTTTAAAATATGGCGGTTATTTCAATAGAAGGAATGGAGTTTTTTGCTTATCACGGGTGTTTTAAGGAAGAGCAAATTATTGGTACAAAGTTTAATGTGGATTTGTTTTTAAAAACCGATACATCCAAAGCTGAAGAAACAGACAACCTTTATGATACGGTTAATTATTTGTCTGTTTATCAGTCGGTAAAAAGCGAAATGGATACAAAATCAAAATTATTGGAACATGTTGCCAGAAGGATTCTTAAGCGTATTAAAATCGATTTTCCCGCGGTGACTTCAGTAAAAATAAAAATTAAAAAATTAAATCCGCCACTGGGTGGTAAAATGGATTTTGTATCTGTAGAGATAGAGGGGTAAGTGTGACGGGAAATGTGGAAATGAGAAAATGGGGGAATGAGGAAACTTGTTTTTGTGTTGCAGGCTGTAAACCGGCAGAACGCTTTAAAAAGACCGATTCCGGTTGGCTGATATAAAAAGCCGGAAAATAAGATGACGGCTCTTTGTAACAAACTTTCAAATTATTAAGTACCTTTGCAGTGTACTACATAATATGACGGGCAGATGCGACAGGTTGTTTCTATATTACTTATGCTTTTTTTAGTAACTTTTTCCGGCGTTGCGCAGGCAAATTTTATTGGCGACAGCGCTGACTTTTATATTCGTGAATGCCAAAATATTTACAATAATTCCGGCAATATCTCTCCTGAAAACATCAAAAACCTGGAAAAAGCCTGCAATTGGTTTGCTAAAAACAGAAAACGTTTTTACCAGGCATGGTGTTACACATTAATCGGTAATAACTATTATAAAAACAATGTTAGCGATTCGGCTTGCTACTATTTTAAAAAAAGTCTTGCAACCTATAAAAAATACGATTTTACCGACAGTCTTGCCACCACTTACGATAAATTAGCTACCTGTCAGTATTACAAAAGTGATTTTAAGTCGGCTAAAACAAATTATATAATCGGTTTATTGTATCCGGCTCCCAAAAAAAATAAAGCCTCGTTGTTAAACGGTTTGGCTATTTCGTACGAAGCACTTTCCAATTACGATTCCGCCTTAATAATTTACAACAGGGCATTGGATTTGTATAAGTCGCTGGGTGATTCGCTGGGTGTTGCTTATGCCTATTCAAATATCGGCTCTATGTTTTTACAGCAGGATGAAATTTTGCCGGAAGCAAAATCGTATTTGATAAAAGCTTACAACATTATAAAAAAAACTAACGATAAATATGCTTTGGCAGGCATAACAAGTAATCTGGGTTCGTACTACAGCTACAATAACAAATACAAAAAAGCACTGGAGAATTATTTATTAACCTATGGAATAGACACAACCCTTAAAGATAAATTTCAAATCGGGGTTGATTTAAATAATATCGGTATCACCTACTTAAACTTAAAAGACACCACTCATGCAGTTGTTTTTTTGAAAAAAGCATTAAAAACAGGAAACGCCATCGATGCAAAGCAAATAATAACGTATGCAACCTATAATTTGGGCAACATCGAACTAAATAAAAATAATTTAAAAAAGGCGTTACAGTATGCAAATATTTGTTTGAACACAAGCGAAGAATCGGGAAGTGATACTGATAAAGCAGGTGCTTATATGCTGTTTGGTAAAATATATTCTCGCATGGGGAATTTTCAAAATGCATACGACTATCTTAATAAATATACCTTGTTGCACGATTCGGTTTTGTCGGTTGAAAAAGCCAAACAGCTGGCCGAAGTAAAAGAAAAGTACAAAGCAACCCAACAGCAAAACAAAATTCTTTTTCTTGAAAAAAAACAGTTAAAAGCAAACAGTGTTCAAACATTGCTTATCATTTCAATTATTGTTATTACACTGTTTTTAGTTTTTATCTTTTTTTCGTACAGGCTTGTTAAAAAAAGCAGGGACCAAATAGAACAACAGCAGGTTTTCTTTAAAAAGCTGCTTTCAAATAGTATTGAGTTTACTTTTTTATTCGACAAGCACAGTATTTTAAGGTATGTAAGCCCTTCATATACAACCATGTTTATTGGTAAACCGGGTGATTCTTTGGAAGATTCTTTTTACAAGCATATTGATAAGGAGGATATTATAAAATGTGAGGAGTTTCTTACCCTTCTTAAAGACGGCCAAAAGCGAATTTCGTTTGAAATTAAAATAAATAATTTTAAAGGAGAAACCAGATTTGTAACCGGCGTAGCGCAAAACTTTTTAGAAGATAAAACCATTCAGGGCGTCATTATTAATTTGTGGGATATTACTAATCTGAAAGAGGCTGAAAAATCACTTAAAAAACGTGAACAGGAGCTGGAAGTATCAAACAAAACCAAAGAAAAATTATTTTCCATTATCAGTCACGATTTAATAGGAAATGTAGGCACCACCTCCGAGTTAATGAAACTTCTTGACGATAGTTTTGAAAGTTTTAACGATGAAGAAAAGCACAAAATAATATCTTCCGTATCCAATACTTTAGAAACGACTTATACGCTGGTTTCAAATTTATTATCGTGGGCACGTATCCAGATGAAAAAAATAAATGCCCATCGGAAAATAATATTGGTGCGGCCGATTATTGAAAAAGTGGTGAATTTATACACGGGACAGCTAAACGATAAAGCCATTGATGTTATTATTACTTGTGATGCCACAACACAGGTTTCGGCCGACCCCAATCAACTGGAATTTATTTTTAGAAATTTGTTGCGAAACGCCATAAAATTTACACGCACCGGAGGAAAAGTTTGGTTTTCGTGCAAAACCTTTAAAGGAATTGTTACAATTAGTATTATTGACAACGGGATAGGTATGGACGAGAAAAAAATTAAATTAATACTTTCGGATACGTCAGATATAAATTCCACTGTGGGTACCAATAATGAACAGGGTACCGGATTAGGATTAATTATTGTAAAAGATTTTATAAAACTTAACAAAGGGAAACTGCAAATTAAAAGCAAACCCAATGAAGGAACAGAAGTGATACTTACGTTTTTAACGGCTTAATAACAACCTGGTTTTAACATACGGCAAATCCTAAATATCAGCTAAACAATTCTTTAACATCGTTGATGGTAAGTTTTTTAACAATGCTTTCGTCGGTGGTAATAATGTCGGTGGCAATTTTCCGTTTTTTGGCCTGCAGGTTCATAATTTTTTCTTCTACCGTATTTTTACATATCATGCGATAAGCAAAAACCTTTTTACCTTGTCCGATTCGGTGGGTACGGTCGATGGCCTGATTTTCAACTGCAGGATTCCACCACGGGTCAACAATATAAACATAGTCGGCCGCCGTAAGGTTTAGCCCTGTTCCTCCTGCTTTTAAACTGATAAGAAACACTCTGCAAGCGGGATTATCCTGAAAACGGGTTACGCTCTCCTGACGTTGTTTTTTGCTGCTTTGACCATCGAGATATTCAAAATCAATGTTATCGCGCAACAGCTCGTTTTTGATCAATTTTAATTCTTTTAGCCCGAAAACTTCAATATTGTTTTTTTCAAGGCTTTCATAGGCATCGAAAAACCAAAAATCGTTAAGCAGGCTGTCGGCAGGCAGGTAAAATCTTCCCGAATTTTTCTGTTCTTCAAAGTCAGGATGTAACCCGGCCATAAAATCAATAAAATCAGTTTCAAATTGCTTGTCCCGATTATAAAGCGTTATTTTATTGTCGTCCATAAACAGGGTGTTTTCAAGGTCAGACGGTTCAAACGCTTTGTCATCAGAATATTTAACAACCGGCTTAAAAACCACCAGGTTACTCCATTCGGAAAGATAGACCTGTTTTTTTTCGGGGGTAAGTTTTTTTTCAAAAACCTCAAAAGTATCTGTCTTCGGGCAATAAAGTACAAAGTGCGAAACCCAAAACTCTTTTTTCGGCGCGATTTTTACCGTA
>CAYVWX010000194.1:0-6150 GCA_964455635.1 uncultured Lentimicrobiaceae bacterium
ATAGGGGCTGGCAAAATTTTCGCGATATTCGTCAACACGTTTTTTTCTTGTCTCATCATCTTCGTTTCGATAAATAATATTAACAGCACCATCGGGGCCCATTACGGCAATTTCGGCTGTGGGGTAGGCATAATTAATGTCGGCGCCAATGTGTTTGCTGTTCATTACGTCGTAAGCGCCGCCATAGGCTTTGCGGGTAATAACGGTAATCTTCGGAACGGTTGCTTCGGCAAAAGCGTATAATAACTTGGCACCGTGTTTAATAATTCCGCCGTACTCTTGTGTTGTTCCGGGTAAAAATCCGGGTACATCTTCAAAAACAATTAACGGAATGTTAAAAGCATCGCAAAATCTTACAAAACGTGCTGCTTTAATAGAGCTGTCAATATCAAGTACGCCGGCCAGCATGGCAGGTTGGTTGGCCACAATGCCCACTGATTTTCCACCGATACGGGCAAACCCCACAATAATGTTAGGGGCAAAATAGGGCTGAACCTCTAAAAAGTGGGCATTGTCTATTACCGATGTGATAATCTCTTTCATATCGTACGGCTTGTTGGGGTCAACAGGAACAACCTCGTCAAGTTTAGGCTCTTCTCTTGTTAAATCATCGGTACAGGGTTTTACGGGAGCTTCTTCCATGTTGTTTGACGGAATAAAACTCATCAGTTCGCGCAACATCATCATGGCCTGTTCATCGTTTTCGGCTGTAAAGTGCGCCACTCCGCTTTTTTTGTTGTGGGTCATGGCACCGCCGAGGTCTTCCATGGTAACATCCTCGTGTGTAACGGTTTTAATAACATCGGGGCCGGTAACAAACATGTAAGAGGTTTCTTTTACCATCATAATAAAGTCGGTGATGGCAGGCGAATAAACGGCACCTCCGGCGCAGGGTCCTAAAATGGCTGATATTTGCGGAATAACACCCGAGCTGCGTACATTGCGGTAAAAAATATCGGCATAGCCGGCAAGGCTTTCAACCCCTTCCTGAATACGGGCACCACCTGAATCGTTGAGGCCTATCACAGGGGCTCCCATTTTAAGGGCGAGATCCATTATTTTGATAATCTTATTGGCATTGGTACGGCTTAACGAACCTCCAAAGACGGTAAAGTCCTGTGAGAAAACATAAACCAGGCGGCCATCAATTTTTCCGTAGCCGGTAATAACACCATCACCCAGGAATTTTTTCTCGCCCATGCCAAAATCGGTCGTTTTATGAACTACAAATTTGTCTGTTTCCACAAAGGTTCCCGGGTCTAATAAATCGTAAACTCTTTCGCGGGCTGTTTTGCGTCCTGCTTTATGTTGTTTGTCAATTCTGGCTTGTCCCCCACCTAACTCGGCAAGTTTGTGTTTCTCTTCCAGCTTTGCAATTTTTTTTCTTAAAGACATTTTATAATGATTTTATGATTTTCAAAATAGGTTTATTCAAAAGTAATTAAAGGCTGATCGCCGTCGATATTATCACCTTCATTTACAAGTACATCCTTAATAACTCGGTCGGTAACAACTTTATATTCGCTTTCCATTTTCATGGCCGAAATAATAATAACGGTTGTTCCTGCCGCTACTTCGTCGCCCGGTTTTACCAATATTTTAACAACCTGTCCGGGCATGGGCGTTGAAATAAAATTGCCTCCGTCATCGTCGTCGCCGGCACGATTTTTACGGTATCGGCGTTGCGGGTCGATTATTTCCACATCCCACTGTTTGTCGCCTGAAACAACCTCATATTGTTTATTATCGGTTTCCTTTGAAAAGAAATTATATTCCAGCGATTTGCCTTTATAAAGAAAGGAATAGACTCCCGGTTCGGGTTCGATAACATCCAGGTTGTAAAGTCTGTCGCCTATGGAAACGGTAATATTGTTACCCTCTTGTTTAACAACTTCTATTTTATATTCGTTGTTGTTTATACTAATTTCAAACATAATCATTTAATTTGTTATAAGCGTAATACTCCTTTGCGGCGGCCAAATTCTTTCCAACTGTTTTTACTTTCGGATGTTGTGGTGGCGGCGGCGGCCTTTTTTTGTTGGTTTAGAAAGTCGAGAAATGCTGTAATAGCGGCTAAATCAATTTCTTCCTGCGAAGCTTCAGGGTCGGGATGAAGGATGTCTTTATTTTTTTCAATAAAGTGGGTGCTGTATTTTCCGTTTACAAAATCTGGGGCTTCCATTACCTTTTTCAAAAAGGGTATGGATGTTTTAACACCGGAGAGTTTGTAGGCCGATAAAGCTCTGCGCATTCTTTTAATGGCATCTTCGCGATTGTCGGCCCAAACAATCATTTTTGAAATCATGGGGTCGTAGTGCATGGGTATTTCGTAACCGCTGTAAATATATCCGTCGTGGCGGATGCCCGGCCCGAGAGGTTCCGACAGGTATTTTATTTTACCGGGATTGGGCATAAAGTTATTTTCGGGGTCTTCGGCATACACCCTGACTTCGATGGCATGGCCTTTTTGCGACAAGTCCTCCTGTTTAAACCGTAGCTTTTCGCCATTTGCAATTCGTATTTGCTCGGCTACCAAATCAACGCCTACCACCTCTTCGGTAATAGGATGTTCAACCTGTAGGCGGGTATTCATTTCAAGGAAATAGTAGTTTAGGTTATCATCAACAATAAACTCAATGGTGCCGGCACCTGAATAATTTACTGCCATGGCAGCCATAACGGCATGTTTGCCCATCTCCATTCTCACATCGGGAGTCATCAATGGCGAGGGGGTTTCCTCAACTACTTTTTGATGTCGCCGTTGCACCGAACATTCGCGTTCAAAAAGATGTACGCCGTTACCGTGGTTGTCGCACAACACCTGAAACTCAATATGATGAGGTGAGTCAATGTATTTTTCAATATAAACCGCATCGTTGGCAAACGAAGCTTTTGCCTCCGATTTGGCAGCATTAACCGATGCAACAATGTCTTCCTCGTTGCGTACCAGCCGCATTCCTTTACCACCTCCGCCGGCACTGGCCTTTATCATTACCGGCAGGCCGATTTCTTTAATAACTTTAACGGCATCGTCAATGTCAACAATTGGCTCGGTAGTACCCGGAACCACCGGAACGTTGGCTTTTTGCATGGTTTGCCGTGCTGTAATTTTGTCGCCCATGGTGTTGATGGCATGAGAAGATGGGCCTATAAAAATGATGCCCTCTTTTTTACATCTGTCCGATAATTCGGCATTTTCCGAAAGAAATCCGTATCCGGGATGGATGGCATCGGCACCCGATTGTTTGGCTACCTCCAAAATTTTGTCGATTACCAGATAGCTCTCTGCCGACGGTGCGGGGCCAATTAGCCAGGCCTCGTCAGCATAACGTACGTGGAGCGAGTCTCTGTCGGCTTCCGAATATACGGCTACCGATTTAATTCCCATCTCGCGGCATGAACGCATAACCCTTATGGCAATTTCACCCCTGTTTGCAATGAGTATTTTTTTAATCATAAATATGTGTTTATACTGATAAACAGTATGTTATCAAATTGTTATAAAAAAACAAGGGTGTAAAGATAAAAAATTTCAAAAAGGGTCATCTTTTTAAACGGATTGTTGAGTGTTTAGTTTGTTGATATTTTTGTTTGCTATCAATCTTTTAGAGGGCAAAAACGATTTTTGAAAAAAAGAACATGGGGCGCTTTTTATGGGCAGGACGTGGTTATTGTGCAATTTTACCTGATTTTGTATTTATGTTAACGCAAGTGTTTTTTTATCAACAGAAAATAAAGGGGTAACTTTTAGTTGTGAATAAATATTTACTAAATTTGAAAATAAATTAACGGCAACATCAAGTGAGATATTTTAATCGCTTTTTATTTATTGTTTTGTTTTGGGTGTCCGTAGCCAATGGCTTTGGCGAAACAATCCGTCCTGTTTCGTCAGTAAAGGCCACCTTGTTAATCGATAGTCTGGAATCGGTATTGCCAACAGCCCCTGCCGCTGCCAAGGCCGGCCTTTATGATACGCTGGCAAGTCTTACAGGACTTTTGTCAAAGGATCGCAGTCTGGAATATTATCTTAAACTACATCAACTCCCCGATTCGCTGGTAAGTTTTGAACAAAAGGTGAAAGCTACCCGTAATATTGTTTCTATCTATCTGGATATGAACAAAATTGATAAAGCTAATTTTTATATTGAAGCGTACGGAAAAGCGTTAGAAAGATATCCGCAGGAAACGGGAATGGAGCTGATCAACACCATTTATAATAAAGATGCCGATGCCGTTAAAAACCATTTTAGCTTTACCAATAAGGATGTTTTAATTTTATTGATACTGCTAATTTTGGGGGCTGTTTTTTACCTTTCTTATCTGTACCGTAAATTTAAAAGCATTGAAAAGAAAAAGACATTGCTGTTGCGCGAGGCAGAGATAATACGGGCAAAAAACCGGGAAACAGGGGAGGAGCTTGAAAAAGTTATTCAAAGTAAAACTTCTGTTGAGGAAGCGGAGATAGAAAAAATCAGAAAAGAACAACTCAGGTTAAAAAAGGAATTAAAAAAACTGGAGGAATCTTTTTACAACAGAAATGCTTTTTTAAACGGATTAGGGCCGGAGCTGCGTACTGCATTAAGTTCTATTTTAGGATTTTCGGCCGAGTTAAAATCGGAAATAGAAAAACTTAATAACCCTGAGCTGAAAGCAAACTCCGTTGATTTGTTTGCCAAAAATCTGCAGCTTGATGTTATGTTGGAGAATATGGTGGATATGTCAGGCGCTCAGATTAACCTGCTTAATATCGACCTTAAACCATACAGTGTTACAGAAATTATTGATAAGGTAACGGCATCGTTGCAGTATTTAACCGAAAATAAAAAGGGGCAGCTGAAAGTAAAAATTGCAAATGACATTCCTGATGTAAAAGCCGACAAAGAGAAGTTAATCAGGATTATAAACGATATTGTTATAAACGTTTATAAGCAGTCGTCCACCAAAACGGTAATGGTTAGTGCAGGTGCCAATAAACTTCAATCGGAAGTTTTTTTGGTTGTGTCGGAATCTTCAGGAGCCTTGTTGCGGGCAGGAATTGATAAGTCTAAGGTTGATGTTCAGGATGATTTACCTGAAAATAATCACGGTAGTTTTCGTTTATATCTGGAATTGTTTGCCTCAAGAGAGTTAATTGCAGCTATGGGCGGAACCATGCAGATAAGCATGATGGGCAGCGAAGAAACGGTTGCGGTAACGGTAAATTTGCCGGCGGTAAAAGCTTCGTTGAGCGCTTCTGAAAAAGGCCATAAAGTAAGTATTCAACAAGAACAGGGGCCGGCATTGTTGGCAGATGTTGATATTTTTTTGGTGGAAGATGACCGGATGAACCGGATGGTTATTGAAACCATGCTAAAGGATGCCGGAAAGGTAACCACAGCTGTTGATGGCGAGGAAACACTTCAGATTATTGAAAAATACCATCGGGAAGGTAAGGTTTTTGATATAATGTTGTTTGATATTAACCTGCCTCCACCTTGGGATGGAATAGCTTTAATGCATCGCATAAAAAAAGATTTTCCCGAGTTTGAAAAAGTACCGTTTGTGGCTCAAACAGCTTATGCCATGGCTTCCGACCGGGAACGGTTTCTTAACGAGGGCTTTGATGATTACCTTACCAAACCCATTAATAAAGGCGAGTTGCTCACCATTATACACCATCAGCTTGAGCTTTTTAAAGAGCAGGACAGGTAAAAAACAGTGTTTTTAGCCGGGCAGGCAGGTTTCCGTAAACGTTTGCAGCCGGTGGGTTGCTTTTTTACAGCTATTAATTATTCTTAAAAACGGTTTGCAAAGGTTTAATACCATAAACGATTTTGTTTTTATCGTACCTTTGCTTCAATAAAAAATCAAACGATATGACAACTAAAATTTCAGAAAAAATTAAGCCCGGATTTGTATGGGGCGATGATGTTCAAACAATATTTACCATGGCCAAAGAGCAGGGGTTTGCCATTCCTGCCGTTAATGTGGTTGGCAGTAATTCGATTAATGCCGTACTGGAGGCTGCCAAAGCGGTAAATTCGCCGGTCATTATTCAGTTTAGCAATGGCGGAGGTGCTTTTTATGCCGGTAAAGCCATATCGAATGATGGCCAGAAAGCTGCCATTGCAGGATCTGTTGCAGGTGCAATGCATATTCATCAAATGGCTG
>CAYVWX010000195.1:0-6128 GCA_964455635.1 uncultured Lentimicrobiaceae bacterium
CACACGGCTGATGTAATCGCGGGCTGGTACCGGCCTGAAGCGGTAAACAACACCCTCCATATGACAATATTTAACCACTTTCATCACTTTGCTAACGGCATTGGTGTTGGCAAAATAGATGGGTCGTTTCCAATTGTTGGTGGCTACCAAATCTAACAACAACAAATCGTTTCTGAAAATTCCGCCTTGCTTGATGTTCCAGCTAATTTTATCGGGAATATTGTCAGCTTCCGACTTTTTAACGGTTCCCGTGGCCAGGGCAGCCTTTTTATCGATGGTTAAGGTAATGTGTTTGGTAGGTATAAAATTAATATACTCGCCACCCTGAATGGGTACTTTTGTGCTGCGTGAATCGCTGTTTACAAATCCAATCACATCTTTTAGCTCGCCGTCTTTAAACTTGTCGAGTACAGGCATATAATTAAAGCTTCCCAGCCTGTATTTCGAGCGCGGAATGGTCAATGGTAATTTATCGGAGTTGTAAACTTTACGTCCCATTTGGGTAACATACCAGTCGCCCGAAGCCAGCATATAGTTTACCACGCGCACGTCGGTACGAATTCCTTCCACCTCCTGGGCATACCACAAGGGGAAAGTGTCGTTGTCGCCGTTGGTAAACAAAATGGCATTGGGTGCACACGATTCCAAATACATCACCGCAAAATCTCTGGCGGCATATTTACCGGAACGGTCGTGCGATTTCCATCCCTCTTTAGCCATTATTCCGGGCACTAATATCAAGCTGACAAGGGTTACGGCAATGGCTGCCACCGGACTGCTTTTAATGTATTTTTTAGCCGATTCCCACAGGGCAAGCACGCCAAGGCCAATCCAAATGGCAAAAGCATAAAAGGCACCTGCATAGGCATAGTCACGTTCACGGGGTTGCAACGGGGGTTGGTTAAGATAAACAATAATGGCAAGCCCTGTCATAATAAACAAAAGAGCCACCACCCAGGTATCGCGTTTGCTTTTTTGCAGATGAAAAAAGAACCCCAAAAGACCCAGCAACAACGGTAAAAAGTAAAATCTGGTACGGGCAGGGTTTTGCATGCTTGGCGGCAGGTTATCCTGATCGCCCAAACGCCAGTTGTCGATAAATGATATTCCGCTTATCCAGTTGCCATGGTCTATTTCGCCCTGACTTTCAATGTTATTTTGTCTTCCCACAAAGTTCCACATAAAATAGCGGATAAACATATGATTTAACTGATAAGTGAAAAAGAAACGCAGATTTTCACCAAAAGTGGGTTTGTATATAATTTCGGATGAACCGTCGGGTTTGGTAACGCGAACAGGCACCCCTTTTATGTTGCCGTACTTTTTATAATATTTAATGTGTCCCGGTTTTGAGTTGCTCCACATGCGCGGAAAAAAAGTTTCAAAACGGGGGTCGTAAACCGGAACGGTTCCTTTGCGGTCATCTTTTATAACATATTTACCTTTCTTTTTGTCTTTCATGTAAACGGGTGTTCCGTCTTTATGGTCGATAACCGGAGCGTTGTAATACTGTCCGTAAAAAATGGGATAGGTTCCGTATTGTTCGCGGTTTAGGTACGAAAGCATGCTGATGGCATCTTTAGGATCGTTTTCGTTTATCGGGGTGTCGGCATTGGCTCTGATAATTAAGATAAAGAAAGAGGAGTAACCAATCACCATTAATATTAAAGCAAGCAATGCCGTGTTTAAAGCATGATTTTGTTTTTTGTACGAATAACGTATTCCCCAGTAAATGGCACCGATAAGCAAAATAAAGTAGATAATGGTACCGCTGTTAAAGGGCATTCCGATAACATTTACAAAGAAGAGTTCAAATTTTCCGGCAAGGTTAACCGTGTAAGGGATAATGATATACATGATTACCGCCAAAATAACAATAGACAACAATCCTGTAAGGATAAACCCTTTGGTGGTAACCTTGTGTTTTTTAAAGTAATAAACATAAACAATGGCCGGAATGGCTAACAGGTTTAACAGATGGACACCAATGGACAATCCTATTAAATAGGCTATCAGTAATATCCATCGATAGCCGAGCCGTTCGTCGGCCACCTGCTCCCAGCGTAAAATAGCCCAAAAAACTATGGCGGTAAATAACGACGACATGGCGTAAACTTCGCCTTCTACAGCCGAAAACCAAAACGAATCGGTAAAAGTGTATGCCAGTGAGCCTACAATACCGGCTCCTAATACTGCCCATCCCTGACCTTGGGTAAGTTTGTCGCCGGGTTTTTTAATATACAGCTTTTTAGCCAGCATGGTAATGGTCCAAAACAAAAACATGATGGTAGCACCGCTCGACAGGCCCGACATGCGGTTAATCATAATGGCAACCTTTGTGTTGTCGCCAAAAGCAAACAGCGAAAAGAAACGTCCCATCAGTTGGAAAAAAGGTGCTCCGGGCGGATGTCCTACCTGAAGTTTAAAGGCTGTGGCAATGTATTCGCCGCAATCCCACCAGCTGGCGGTGGGCTCCAATGTTGAAAAATAAACAGCTGTGGCAATTAAAAAAATTATCCAGCCGATAATGTTGTTGAGCTTCTTAAAGTTATCCATTGTAATAAACTTTGCTTAAAATATTTATTAAAAGGCGAAAATAAGAATTTTAAGTCAGCATGGAATTAAATAAAATGTTAAAATTATTTTTTTAAGATATTTTTGCAACCAATAAAAAATGTACTACTTTTGCACCTCCAAAAAACCTATTGTCCCATGGTGTAATGGTAGCACTGCAGATTTTGGTTCTGCCGGTTCAGGTTCGAGCCCTGGTGGGACAACAAAAAAAGTCATTGAATTGTTAAGATTCAATGACTTTTTTGTTTTAATCCATGCGGTTAACTTATTGTGCTGCTATTGAAAAAATATCAACGGCTCGTTTAATCCTATACGCATGGCCAGCAATACTATAAGCATGATTGCTATGGGTATAAGTTGAATTTTACAGGATTTGTTTTTTACATGATAGTCGTTTTCTTCATCGTTTTCACTTTTCCCGCGATTTTTAAAAGTAATGGAGTTTCTGTTTTTTTGCCATACAAATAAACCGATCATGTAAAATAATATCGAACCCAGCACCATCCAGTCGAAGTAATGGTATTCGGCAATAGCCGGTATTTTATAAATAACCAAAATGGCGGTTCCCAATAGGGCGGGATAAACAATCTGATTGAGTAAAAAACCGTTTATGGCCGATTTAGCCAGCCGTTTGTAATAAAGATTTGCCGATACTTTAATGCCTTTTTGCCCCTGATGCCCGATAAAAACCAACAACACCAATGAAATGCCGGCAAACAAAACACGTAGAAAGAAAGGAACCCTAAAGGCGCGTAAAGCGGTACCAATGCCAAAATTAAACAAAGCACCGACAATAAAATTACCCATAAACCACGAATAGGCAATAACATACACCCACAAATAAAAGACTTTAATACTTTTTTTGTATTTCCGTTGCCTGCGATAAAGCCAGTTAAATATTACACCGATAAGTAAGGTAATCATGTTGCCGAAGAAAAAGATAATAACAATGTTATCGCGATTCCAGGGAGCTCCTTTCATGGCAAAACCGTGAAAATAAAGCTCGCCGTAAAACCCGAAAAATGTCCCCGACATCCATATGGAAAAAAGATTATACGAAAAAACCACAAAAATATAAGCCAAAACAAAATAGGCTGTGGAGTTTGTTACGATACAACGGAAAAATTTTTTGTCTTTAGCAAGGTTGTGTTTCATAATATTATCCTGATAGTAAAAGTTATCCAAAAATAGTAAAAAGTCGATATCTAAAACATAAAATTAAAAAAGATTTTGATTTGTCTTAACCCCCTAAATCCGCAAGCGGATTCTCTTTGTCCGCGAATTACACGGATTTACACGGATTTCATCTCATTAAAATAAGTGAAAAATATTATGCCTAACCATCTTATTTTGTTACACTAATAAAAATCCTTGCGGATTTAAGGTAATCGGTTAAATAGCGCCATATGTCTGCTAATGTTTTTGTTCTGCCGCCGGACCCGCTCATTTGCGCAAATATTTTTTTACCCGAACGGCTATGAATATTTGTGTTGTTACTTTTATATGCGGATTTGCGACTGATTTTGATTTTGACGGTTAGTGCGGTAAAGCATGTTTTCGGTTTTGAGCAATAAATAAAAAATTGTTACATTGCACTTTGCAATTTTCAGAAGTAAATCAACAGAATTGATATGGGAACATTTAATAACAAGACAATAATTATTACGGGAGCATCGTCGGGAATAGGCCGGGAGCTGGCCTTCCGGCTTGCCGAAAAAAAAACAAAGCTGGTATTGGCGGCACGAAATAAAAAACGGCTTGACGAGGTGGCAAACTATTGCAGGGCACAGGGCTCGGAGGCTGTTGTAGTTGTTGCCGATGTGGCTAAAAAAGAGGACTGTAAGACCATTGTCGAGGTCGCTGTTAAAAACTATCATGGTATCGATATTTTAGTGAACAACGCCGGTATCACCATGTGGGCAGAGTTTGAACAGGTAACAAATCTGCAGGCACTGGAGCAGATTATGCAGGTTAACTTTTTCGGCAGCATGTATCTTACCCACTTTGCGTTGCCACACCTTATTCAGTCGAAAGGGCAAATTGTGGGGGTTTCGAGCCTGACCGGAAAAACAGGCATTCCAACGCGTAGCATTTATGCAGCCAGTAAGCATGCCATGGCCGGATTTTTCGACAGCCTGCGCATCGAACTGAAAGAAAAAGGTGTAGCGGTAACCATGATTTATCCGGGATTTGTTTCATCCGAAGTAAGAGAACGGGCTTTAAACGGTGACGGCATTCCTTTGGGTAAAAGCCCTGTTAAAGAAAAAGAGGTGATGTCGGTGGAAGAGTGTGTGCGCAGGATGTTGCCTGTTATTGAAAAACGAAAAAGAGAGCTGGTAATGACCATGCGCGCTAAAATTGGGCTCTGGCTTAAAATGGTTGCCCCTGCCGTTACCGACAATATTGCCCTCAAAGCCATTAATAAGGGGAAATAGTGTTGACTGAAAGTTGTTTTAAAGTTTACTAATATTTAACTTTTTAAATGTTTTTACTTATCTTTTTACTATTTTTACAGGCAAATTATACAACCTTTAAAATTAAAACGATATGAACCTTGAAACCAAATACTTAGGGCTAACCCTTAAAAACCCGATAATTGTTGGTGCCAGCAATTTGGTAACCGATATTAATATGCTTAAAAAGCTGGAAGAGGCCGGAGCTGCCGCCATTGTTTACAAATCGCTGTTTGAAGAGCAGATAAACCTTGAGAACTTGCAGCTTGAGGAAGACTTAACACAGTACGATGATCGCCATGCCGAGATGGGCTCTTTTTTTCCGTCGGATGTTTACGAAGCCGGGCCTGATGAATTTTTGATGCATTTTAAGGAGGCTCGTAAAGCCTTGACAATTCCCCTGATTGCCAGTCTTAATGCTGTTTACGATGACACCTGGTACGAATATGCCAAAAAGTTGGAAGAGGCCGGTGCCGATGCGTTAGAGCTTAATTTTTACAACAACCCCAGAGAGTTCGACTTGGAAGGCCGTGCCATTATTCAGGAAGAGTTAGATGTGATAAGAGGCGTAAAAGAGGCGGTTAATATTCCGGTAAGCGTTAAGCTGAGTCCCTATTACACCAATGTACTTTATACCATAAAAGAGATGGAGCATCGCGGTGCCGACGGGTTTATATTGTTTAACCGACTGTTTCAGCCCGACATTGATATTAACAGGGAGGAGATGCATTTTCCGTATCATTTAAGTCAGCAGCAGGATAACAGGTTGCCTTTGCGGTATGCAGGTATTTTGTATGGAAACATGAAAGCCGATGTTTGTGCCAATTCGGGTATTTTTAATGGTGATGATGTAATTAAAATGTTGCTTGCGGGTGCCGATGTGGTTCAGGTAGTGAGTACCTTATACAAACACGGCCCGCAGCAGATAAGCAAAATGTTGGAAGATATGGAGATTTGGATGGCCAACAAACAGTACGAAAAAATAAACGACTTTAAAGGAAATCTTTCCAAAAAGAATGTTAAAGACCCCTATGCATATCGCCGTGCACAGTATGTTGATATATTGATGAAATCGGGTGAGATATTTAAAAAATATCCGGT
>CAYVWX010000196.1:0-6124 GCA_964455635.1 uncultured Lentimicrobiaceae bacterium
TTCATCGTCGGGAAATTCAAAAAACAGCGGCCTCATAATGGGATATCCTTTTAGCGTAGCTCGGGCTGCCAGCGCATAAATATAAGGCAGCAGCCTGTATCGAAGGTTCATATATTTTTTTACAATGGTTTGGGTTTGTGTGCTAAAAAATACCGGTTCCGAAGGCAATATTTCACTTTGTCCGTGAGGCCGCAAAACAGGTGTAAAACAGGCAAACTGCAGCCAGCGGGTATAAAGCTCTTCGTCGCGGGTACCCTGTGCAAAGCCTCCCGCGTCGGAATGGATGTAGGGCAGGCCGCTAAGGCTCATGTGCAGCAAGGTGGGTAACTGTGCGCGGTAACCGCCCCAACTGCGCGAAACATCCCCTGTCCACGGAAAAATACTGTATCGTTGCGAACCCGCATATCCGGCACGGTTCAGGTTAAAAAGTCTTTGGTGCGGATACTCTTTTTTGTAATGGTCGTAAAGCATTTTATGCCACCGGTGGCCATAAATATTATGCACTTCATCTGCCGTACCATTAACGTGAAACTGATTGGAAGGGTGATATTCGGGTTCACCCAAATCGCCCCACCAGCCTGAAATACCATTGTCGATTTGGGTTTTGTATTTGCTCCAAAACCACCGGCGCGCCACCGGTTTAAAAATATCGATAAGGCCGGCCGGCCCAAAATAAAATTCGGTGTTGATATAGGTATGGCCCAGGCTGTCGGTGGTAAATATTCCCAAGCTGTCGCCTGTTTTAAAATTCTTTAACGAGTCGATAACATAAGGCTCGGTAATTAAAACGGTTTTAATGCCATTGGCTCTGAATTTTTTTATCATCTTAACGGGATCGGGCCAGTTGGGTTTGTACCAGTCAAGGCGGCCAAGGTATCCTTTAATGCTGTCGCCAAACCAGTAAAAATCGAGAATAACAGCATCTACCGGAAAGTTATTTTTTTGCATCAGGTTTACAATGCTGTCAGTTTCTTTTTGGCTGCGATAGGCCATACGCGACAGCAGGTTACCCAGTGCCCACCGCGGAGGAAGGGGCTGTGTACCGGTGAGTTTTCCCCACTGACGGGCAATATCTTTAAAATCGGTGCCGGCAACAAAAAAATATTTCATTACCCCGCCCATGGCGCCCCATTCCATACGATTTGAAACAGCAGCACCCAAATCGGCATACCCTTTTTGAGGATTGTCGAAAAACAGCAGATATTTTTTTGAAGAGATTACCAAAGGCACCGAATAGTTAAGCTGGTCGGCACCCAACTCGTAACCAAAATGCGGACGGTTGTACAAAGGGTAACGCCTGCCTGTTAACGAAAAGTTAATGGCGCGCTCGCCCAGGCCGTAAAGCTTTTCATTATCATCAATTTTAAAACGAAGGCCGTTATTGTCCGACCGCTCAAAATATCCGCTGTCCTCTTTTAGTAAAGTGTCGCTATTGTAAATAAAGGTTGTAAAAAAAGGACTTTTATGAAAAGCAACCGTAAGGCTGTCGGTTATTAAAAGCAGCCACAAAGGCAGCTCTTTCAGGGTAATTTTGGGTTTCCCGGGAGTTAAAACTACTGCTGCGGAGGTGTCTTTTTCGGGGAGATTACCGCTAAAGTTTTTTATTTCGATAATTTTACCCGAATAGGGAATGGCCTGTACCAGCCCATGCGTGGTTTCGATGTTTAATATTCCGTTACTCAGGTGATACGATAAGTAACTTCTGCTTCTCCATTTATAACTTACTGTTTTTTTTACAGGGGGAGTGTAACCGTTTACAGAAACCAAAATATCGTCGTTGTTGGCTGTTTTACCAACTTTTGAGCCTGACTGATTTCGGAAAACAAAACTCAGCTGTAAAACTTTTTCATGGTTACCAATATTATAAAACTTTCTGATAACCAGTTTCTTTTTCCAGATGTTGTTGCCTGCCTGAATCATTTTTACCCGGCTGTCATCTTGTCCCCAGTTGCCCACTACATGTTTCCAATCGTGGCCGTCGAGACTTTTGCCGGTAATTACACCGGTGTGCATATAAACGGTGCCGTTACAATTAAACAGCGCTTTGTTTCCTGCCGATGCGTGGTAGGTAATGGTAACGGTGTCGTCAAGAGTTGCTAACGACGGCTCTACAGTAACTATTTGTGCAACTGCCAAAACCGGCAGCAATAAAATAATTACAACAAAAAAACTATGTTTAATTAATGGGTGCATGGTTCTGATTTTATTGGTAAGGTTGTTTAAAACTACTTTTGCAGCTCAATAATCAGGGGCGATTTTGCCGGTATTGTAATTAAATTTAAATTGTTCACTGCTTTTTTACCCATTACCGTGCGGCCTTTGGTATAACCTTTCAAATTTTCTTTAAAGCGCGAACAGTCAACGGTTTTTTCTTTTTCGGTATTGTTAAGCAACACCATAACGCTTTCGGTATTGTTGTATCTAAAATAAACATAAACACCCTCTTCAGGAATATAATGGGTTAGTTTTCCGGTGTGGATAACCTCTTTGCCGTCACGCCAGTTCATCAACCTTTTTAAAAAATTAAAAGCTTCGTTTTGTTGGGGAGTACGGCCTTGTTTTGTAAACGCATTTGTACTGTCACCGCTCCATCCTCCCGGAAAATCTTTACGAATATCGCCATGGCCGTTGTGCTCAAAACCGGTCATTAATATTTCGGTGCCGTAATAAATTTGCGGAATACCTCTTGTGGTCATTAAAAAAGCCATGGCCAGTTTAAATTTACGAAGGTCTTCACCAACTTTTGAGAAAAAGCGGTCGCCGTCATGGTTGTCTGCAAAAAGCACCAAATTTTCAGGATGGCTGTACACAAAATCCTGCGAAACAACTTCATACAGTTCCGCTGTTCCCGTTGTCCACCCCTCTTTTTCGTTAAAAGCCTTACTAATGGCATACATCAACGGAAAATCGAAAACATTGGTAAGATGCGAATGGTATCCGTCAAAATTACGGTCGTTCTCCATCCAATAAGCAACCGAAACCGGATAAGAGAGCCATGCCTCGCCAACCACCTTAAAATCGGGGTACTCCTCTAAAATACGCAGCATCCATTTGGCCATAAAATCTTTATAGGGATACGGATAAGTATCTTGTCTGATACCGTCCAGACCGGCATTTTCAATCCACCAGATACTGTTTTGAATAAGATAATTAGCCACCAGTTCGTTGTCCTGATTCAGGTCGGCCATAGAAGTGTCGATCCATCCGGCTACCATTTTATGAAAATCGCTTTTTGAGGCATGCGGATCGGTAACCACACCTCCCCTGTAATTGGAACGGGTAAATTTTGGCCAGGTGTTGTACCAGTCGGGTGTGGGCAGGTCGTCCTTCCAAAAGTAATTGGTGCCACAATGATTAAAAACCATATCCTGTATTATTTTCAATCCTTTTTTATGTGCTTCGCGAACCATTTTTTTATAATCGTTGTTGCTTCCAAAACGGGGGTCAACCTTATAAAAATCAGTCATGGCATACCCATGATACGAATAGGCAGGCATGTTGTTTTCCATTAAAGGATTTATCCAGACAGCGGTAGCACCAAGGCCGGCTATATAATCAAGATGCTGCTCAATGCCTTTGATGTCGCCGCCGTGACGTCCATCCGGGTTTTTACGGTCGGCTTCTTCGAGCATACCTTTCACATTGTCGTTGGTGGTGTCGCCGTTGGCAAAACGGTCGGGCATAAGCAGATAAATTATATCCGACGCATCAAAACCTTTATGATTACCTAACGATTTATCTCTTGGCTTTAGCTGATACGGAAGCGTAACAACATGTTTTTTTCCCTTTAAAAAATTAATGATAACAGTACCCGGCAGTGCTGTTTCGGTAATCGTCAGGTTCAGAAAAAGATAGTTTGAACTTTGAACATGCACTACACTATCCAGTTTTACTCCGGGATAATCGATAACGGGCGAAGTTTCGGCAATATGATTACCGTGAATCAATAACTGAAGGTGGTGATTTTTCATCCCCGTCCACCAAAAAGGAGGATCAACCCTGTTTATATTGATATCTTTTGCTGTAAGAAGCGATGAAATAAAAATAAAAAAAAGTAAAAGCTTAACTCTTGCCATCGTTTAAAGTATTTAAAACAGAGTTCAAAGATAACCATATAACAACCACACGATACAGATACGCTGTTTTGAACCTCATAAAGCGCCGTTAATTGCCACTCCCATTCAGTAAATGATTTATTGCAAACGTTTGAAACAGTCATTGAGTTATAACACTTTTTTTACTTATAAAGATAGTACAAACCGACGGGTAACAATTGGGATAAACAGCTGTTTATTGCCTATTTTTGTGGTTTAATAAGCAACAGGTAAATTATGAGTGAGCGCGCCCTTTTGTATAAATACTGGCAGGAGTTGTATCCCGGAAAAGAAACGGAAAAACTGGATGATTTTTTACAAAAAAACCCTCGGGTTCAGGCTGGAATCGAGGTAAACGACTGGTACAAAGATGCTGTGGTTTACGCCATGTATGTAGATTTGTTTGCCGGCGATATTGAAGGGCTAACCGGCAGGCTGGATTATTTGCAGAATTTGGGTGTAAACTGTTTGTGGCTGTTGCCGGTACTTGATTCGCCCATGCGCGATGCCGGCTTCGACATTCGTAATTACGACCGTATTCGTCATGAGCTTTTGGGGTTGCCGCACTCCTTTACAAAAGAGGAACAGGAGAAAATTTTCGGTGGTTTTTTAAATGAAGCACATCAAAGGAACATAAGGGTAATATTTGATGTGGCCATCAACCACACTTCCGAAGAGCATCCATGGTTTTTGGAAGCAAAAAAATCGGAAGACAATCCGTATCGTCACTACTATATTTGGAGTAAAACCGGCACCGAATACGCACAGGCACGCATTATTTTTAAGGGTATCGAAACTTCCAACTGGCAAAAAGAGGGGGACGCCTTTTTTTTCCATCGCTTTTTTAATTTCCAGCCCGACTTAAACTATAAAAATCCGGATGTACTGCTGGCCATGAGCAAAAATCTGCTCTATTGGCAAAGCATGGGCGTTGACGGTTTCAGGGCAGATGCCATTCCCTACCTTTGGAAAGAGGAAGGCACAACCTGCGAAAATCATCCCACAACACATACGGTGGTAAAATTTTTCAGAGCCATGCTCGATTGGGCACATCCCGGAAGCCTGCTATTGGCCGAAGCCTGTCAGGTTCCCAACGAAGTGGTTAAATATTTGGGCAATGGCGACGAATGTCACGCCGCTTATCACTTTCCGTTGATGCCTCAAATGTTTAAAGCCCTCTCGATGGAAAACGGCGAGCCGGTAAAAAATGTTTTAAGTCCCCGCATAACTCCACCGATTCCCGAAAACAGTCAATGGTTTACTTTTTTGCGCCTGCACGATGAGCTTAGCCTTGAGTTAACCTACGTTTCGGAAGAAGACAGAGCATATATCCACAACCATTATTGTTTTAAACCTCAATGGGATTTCAGAATGGGTGAAGGTATTTCGGCAAGATTGTCGGAGCTGATGAAACGGGAACCCGACTCCATTGCCCTGGCCTATTCGCTGATGCTTACGCTAACAGGTACACCGGTAGTATATTATGGCGACGAATTTGGTAAGCTGAATGATGAAAAATATTATAAGGAAACCATTAAACTTACGGGAAAAGACGACACCCGGTTTTTGGTCAGGGGACGTGTGGACTGGCAAAAACTTGAATCGGAATTAAAAAATACCGAAAGTTATTACTCAAAAGTAAACAGATTGCTAAAACCGATGATTAACATTCGCAAACAGCAGCCTGTTTTCGGAAGAGGAACCATCGGGTTTGTAAATTTTGACAACCCTCATGTGCTGGCCTATTACCGTGAGCACAACCATGAAAAAATATTGGTAATAAACAACCTTAGTTATCGCAATCAGGAAATTTTTCCGGAAGAAAACATATCGGAACGAAAGGTGCTGTTTAGCAACCATGCAACCTTAACCGGCAATCGGGTTGAACTAAAAGCACGGGGATTTGTTTGGTTATCAATGAGTCAAGGCTAAAAAGGTAAATTTTTGTCAAAATCAAGGCGGAGAGAATTTTTGTAGCGGAGTTAACTCATTGTTAATGAGTATTCAAAAATTCACGACAACGATGAGTT
>CAYVWX010000197.1:0-6096 GCA_964455635.1 uncultured Lentimicrobiaceae bacterium
ATGATTTTTGCCTGCCATGCGGCAAAAATCCCGCCAAAACAGGTCTTGGGTTTTTTTACACCTCGGGTTAACACCCGGGGTTATAATATATCACCCCTACGGGGTTTGCAAATTATCATTTTTCAGTGTGTCGACGTATTGCCATGGATGTTTCATGTGTTAAATATTTTGTTTACCCTGTGGAATAATTGTTTTTCAAATTCTACAGGGGTTATTGCTTGATATACTACACTTTTGTTTTGTTATGATTGTTGGAGGGCGCCCTGAAAGGGCAACCTATTTCAACAAAAGGCACCGCCTTTTGACCTCCATCAATACCCGTCAGCCGCCCTGAAAGGGCAGCCTAAAAGTTTCCATGGCCCAAAAGAATAACTTCACCCTTATATAATTTTGTTTTTGATTGATATGGCGCATTTTACATTTCATGTCTTATTACTGTATTACAGATGCATATTTGTTTGATTCAATTAATGAAAACAAAATTTCCAACGGAATTTTATGAGTCTCTTTTAGAAAATAGAAATAGGTCTGTCCCTCTTTCCTGATGTCAACAAGCCGGCCGTCCTTTAGCTTTCGCAGGTGTTGCGAAACAGCCGAAATATTCATTTGTAAAATATCACTCAAATCGCAAACACACAACTCTTTTTCAACGTGAAGAAGATATAAAATCTTAAACCTTATCTCGTTACCCGCCAGCGCCAACAGCTGCGACGTTTTTGCCACTTGTTTTTTATGATCCGACAGCAAATTCCGGCAACGGTTAATCTGTTCCGTATCAGCCAACATCCTGATGCACACTTTTGCATTCATAACTTCTTATTTTAGTATTCGCTTAAATATTGTAACACTATAGTCGCATCAATTTTATATTCCTTACAAAAGCCTGCAATTTTAATTTTTTCAAAGCTGCAAACGATTGAAAATCTCATAAAAAAAACAAACCCGACTTTAAATATTAACGAATTGTTAACCTTTCTAAAATGTTATCCGTCAAAGCAATTAAATCCTCTGATTTATTTATCTTTGCAGCATTATTTAAATAGAATTACGACCCGAAAAAAAAGAGGATATGAGCTATATACATTTTGACAAAACACAATTAATAAACCTTCAATATTCATTGTCGAAGGAGTTATTAAGAACCAACCGTGCGGGTAGCTATGCCAGCTCTACCATTATTAATATTAACACACGAAAATATCACGGGCTGTTAATAGTACCCCAACCGCTTATCGACGATAAAAATCATGTTTTACTCTCCACTCTCGACGAAACCATTACATCCAACAACTTCGATTTTCACCTAAGTGCACGCATGTTTGCCGGAGGAGCCATTCACCCCAAAGGACACAAGTACATTCGGGATTTCGAGTCGGAACCCAATCCTAAAATCACCTATCGTTTGGGGCAGATAGTGTTTGTTAAAGAGTTTATTTTTTCTAAAAACGAAGATCGCATTTTAATACGCTACACCCTCGAAGATGCTCAGAACAAGGTTACTTTTAAGATAAGTCCTTTTTTGGCATACCGCAACACCCACTCGCTGTCAACAGCAACCACCTGGGTTGACACGCGCTACCGGGAAATTAAAAACGGTATCAGCTGGCAGATGTACAAAGGCTATTCCAGAGTATATATGCAGTTTTCGTCAAAACCCAAATACACACATATCCCCGACTGGCACTACAACATTGAGTACATCAAAGAGCAGGAAAGAGGATACCCTTTTACCGAAGACCTTTTTGTTCCAGGATTTTTTGAAGTTGAAATGAAAAAAGGTGACTCGGTAGTTATTTCAGTGGGATTAAACGAAAAAACACCGGCTACATTTAAACGGCAGTTTACTTCGGAAATAAAAAAGAGAATACCCCGTAACAATTTTGAAAACTGCCTGATAAATGCCGCCGAAGAGTTTATTGTCAAACAAAACAATAAAACATTCGTTATGGCAGGCTACCCCTGGTTTGGACGTTGGGGTCGCGATACTTTTATCTCACTTCCGGGATTAACCCTGACACAAAACGATGAAAAAAGCTTTAAAGAGGTATTAAGAACCATGATTCACGAACTAAAAAACGGTTTGTTTCCCAACGTAGGCCATGGCAAAGATGCTTCTTATGACAGTGTAGATTCCTCATTATGGTTTTTTTGGGCACTACATCAATACAGCATCATAACAGGTAAGAGTACCAACCTATGGAACGACTACGGCAAGCCCATGAAACAAATTCTAAACGCCTTTAAAAAAGGAACACTTCACAACATTAAGATGCACGACAACGGCCTTATTTGGGCCGGAGAAAAAGGGAAAGCCCTTACCTGGATGGATACCGTTGTTAACGGAAAACCAACCACACCGCGTACCGGATACGATGTTGAAGTAAATGCCTTGTGGTACAACGCCCTCATGTTTAGCCTTGAACTGGCACAAAATGCCAACGACGAAGCCTTTGTTACCAAATGGAAGAAATGGCCTGAAATAATCAAAAACAGCTTTAACGAAACTTTTTGGGATAGCGAAAACGGATATCTTGCCGATTATGTTGACGGCGAGTACAAAGACATGGCCGTGAGACCGAACCAAATTTTTGCCGTTGCCGTTCCTTACAGCCCTCTTGACAAAGCCAAACAAACCATGGTTGTTGAAATGGTTAAAAACGAACTGTTAACTCCCCGCGGATTGCGAACTTTATCGCCTAAAAACCCCTCATACAAAGGTACTTATAAAGGCAACGAAGCATCCCGCGACCTGTCCTATCATCAAGGCGTGGCATGGCCTTGGCTTTTGGGAGCCTTTGCCGATGCTTACCTTAAACTACATGGCGAAGAGGGCAAAGCACTCATCAAAGAACACTACCTCGCCTTTGAGGATGAAATGACAGAAGCCGGAATCGGCACTATCTCGGAAGTATATAACGGCGACCCTCCTTTTACCGCCGGAGGAGCTGTTTCGCAGGCATGGAGTGTTGCCGAGTTATTACGTATTAAGTGGTTGTTAGATAATAAATAAATATAGCATGAAAGTATTAATGTTCGGCTGGGAATTTCCACCTCACATTACCGGAGGACTTGGTACAGCCTGTTTTGGACTTACCAAAGGGCTTTCCAAACATAATGTGGATGTAATTTTTGTTGTCCCCAAAGCATATGGCGACGAAGATCAAAAAGCTGTAAGACTGGTTAACGCCAGCGATGTTCCTTTTGACGTATCCGGCGAGGAATACAAAGAGTTTTGGAGCCACATTAAATATATGGAGGTGGGTTCAAACATCATACCTTACGTAGCACCTGAAGTGTATAGCAAAACCTATGAAGAGAACAAAAAAACCGGCGAATCGTTTACCGGCAATGTCTTTTCAAAACATTACGAGTTTTCGGGACAATACGGCATCAACCTTATGGAAGAAATTTCCCGTTATGCACTTATTGCTTCGGGCCTGGCAGCCAAAGAAAACTTTGATGTTATCCATGCTCACGACTGGCTGACCTATCCTGCCGGAATAGCAGCCAAAAAAACTTCGGGCAAACCACTTGTTGTTCACATGCACGCTACCGAGTTTGACCGATCGGGCGAAAATATAAATCAGCAGGTTTACGAAATTGAGCGCGAAGGAATGGTGGAAGCCGATAAAGTTATTACCGTTAGCAACCTTACACGCAATATTGTCATTAATAAGTATGGTATCGACCCCGACAAAGTAATTACCGTTCACAATGCCGTTGATCACTCCATGCTCGAAGATGTTAAAAACATACAAAAGCCTTACAAAGAAAAGCTGGTAACTTTTTTAGGGAGAATTACCATGCAAAAAGGACCTGAATATTTTATTGAAGCAGCGCATAAAATCCTGCAAAAAGACCCTGATGTAAGATTTGTAATGGCAGGCTCGGGCGATATGCTAAACCGCATGATAGAACGCGTGGCACACCTTCGGATTGCCGACAAGTTTCACTTTACGGGTTTTTTAAAAGGTAATGATGTAAACCGGATTTTTTCCATGAGCGACGTTTTTGTGATGCCTTCAGTATCAGAGCCTTTTGGCATTGTTCCCCTCGAAGCCATGCGCTCCAGCGTTCCGGTAGTCATCTCAAAACAATCGGGCGTGGCCGAAGTTTTGGTTCATGCCTTAAAAATTGATTTTTGGGATATTAACGGAATGGCCGATGCCATTTACGGATTATTACACTACAAAGGCATTTCAACCATGTTCCAAAAGCTGGGTAAAAAAGAGGTAGAAGGCCTGAAATGGGAAAATGCAGCTTTAAAAGTAAAAGCCATTTACGAATCGTTATTATAATAATACAGAAATACAAAAAATTAAAAATATGAGATCCATTTGTTTTTATTTCCAGGTACACCAACCCTACCGCCTTCGCACTTATCGTTTTTTCGATATTGGCGAAAAACACGATTACTTCGACACCTTTAACAACAGCTTTATTATGAGGCGCGTGGCCGACAAAAACTACCTCCCCATGAATGCTTTGCTGCTGAACCTGATTAACGAATACGGGTCGGCTTTTAAAGTAAGCTTTTCCATTTCGGGAGTAGCCCTCGACCAATTTGCCGAATATGCCCCCGATGTACTGGACAGCTTTAAACGACTGGCCCAAACAGGCAACGTGGAATTTCTGGCAGAAACCTATTCTCACTCCCTTTCCGCATTAAAAAGCAAAGAAGAGTTTGAAAAACAAGTTCAAATTCAGTCGGAAAAAATACAGCACTATTTTGGTGTAAAGCCCACCACTTTCAGAAATACCGAGCTTATCTACTCCGATGAAATTGGAGCCATGGTGGCCGACATGGGCTATAAAGCCATGCTTACCGAAGGTGCCAAACATGTACTGGGTTGGAGAAGTCCTAACTATGCATACACCAACGCCATCAACCCCAAACTAAAACTGTTGCTGAAAAACTTTCAGCTTAGCGACGACATTGCTTTTCGCTTTTCGCAGCAAAGCTGGGGCGAATGGCCGCTGACAACCGAAAAATTTGTTGACTGGTTAAACAATATCGACCAAAAAGAAGAGGTGGTAAACCTGTTTATGGATTACGAAACCTTTGGAGAACACCAGTGGGCCGAAACCGGTATTTTTGATTTTATGAAAGCTTTGCCCGGCCGCGTATTCTCGCACTCAAATTACACCTTTAACACACCTTCGGAAGTTGCCGACACCCTGCAGCCTGTCGGGCCAATTCATGTTCCGTTTCCCATATCGTGGGCTGACGAAGAACGTGACCTTACGGCATGGCTGGGTAACGACCTTCAGGATGAAGCCTTTGATAAACTGTATCGGTTGGAAGAAAAAATAAAACATTGCAACGACGAACAAATTCAGCACGACTGGCTGCTGTTACAAACATCCGACCACTTTTACTACATGTGTACCAAATGGTTTTCCGACGGAGATGTCCATAAGTATTTTAACCCTTACGGCACACCTTATGATGCTTTTATCAACTTTATGAATGTGCTTTCTGATTTTATTATTCGTGTTGAAAACAATTGTAAATCAGAAAGAACCGATAAAAAAACCATTGAAGACTTTGCCGAAAAGATTTTTGATGAAATTGAAGAAATAGCCAAAGAAAAGATTGAAAAGTCGAAAAAAAGCGTTAAGAAAACCATCCGGAAAAGTAAAAACATCAAACTCGACGATATTAAAAACATGTCGAACGCTGCGGTTAAAAAGCTCATCAGGGAAGTTGACATCAACGAGCTTGCCATTGCCTTAAAAGATGCCGGCAAAGAGGTAACGGAAAAGGTAATCCCGAATTTGAATAAAAAAGCAAAGAAAACCTATGATGAACTCCAACAGGAGCTAAAATCAATTAAAAAAAGCGACATCAGGAAATATCAAAAAGTTGTTGAAGAAAAACTGCAGGAGCTTTTCAGAAAATAATCATTCTTAAAATAGCAGATGCATTTTCCCGGACATATTATACATGCCCGGGTTTTGCATAATAATCGTTACAGGTTGGTGCTAAAAGCAACTGACTGAGAAAAGAGAAAAGATAAAAGGCAAAAGCCACCCCCCTTTCGTGTCGAAAGCGCAGGCTTGTGGGAGGCAGACACGAAAGGTGGAAGAAATAAA
>CAYVWX010000198.1:0-6052 GCA_964455635.1 uncultured Lentimicrobiaceae bacterium
GAAAAGCTCAGCCTTTTTATTAAAACCGAAGCAAAAGCTTTGGGTTTTTTTGATTGTGGTATTTCAAAAGTTGCGTTGTTAAAAAAGGATTCGGAACGGGTGGAGCAATGGCTCGAAAACGGTCATCATGCATCCATGAAATACATGGAACGCAACCGCGAAAAAAGATACAATCCGGAGCTGTTGGTTGAAAAAGCAAAAAGCGTTATTACGGTTCTTTACAACTATTTTCCGAAAACAAAAATTCCGCAGGAAAACAATTTTAAAATTTCAAAGTATGCCTACGGCATTGATTATCATTATGTAATTAAGAAAAAGCTGAATAAGCTTCTTGCTCTTATCGAAGAAAAAACCGGCGACAGGGTTGCCCGTGTTTTTGTTGACTCGGCACCGGTTCTCGACCGGGCATGGGCAGCGCAAAGCGGCCTTGGATTTATTGGAAAAAATACCCTGTTAATAAACAAAAAAGGAGGGTCGTTTTTTTTTATCGGACAAATTATTCTCGACCTTGATCTCGCATACAACAAAAACAACCATTTTACCAACTATTGCGGAACCTGCACGGCGTGTATCGATGTTTGTCCTACGCAGGCCCTTAAACCTTTCGAGGTGGATGCCCGTAAATGTATTTCGTTTTTAACCATCGAAAATCGTGACGAGATACCCGGTAAATTTAAAGGCAAAATGAACGATTGGATTTTTGGTTGCGACCTGTGTCAGGATGTGTGCCCGTGGAACATCAGATTTGCCACGCCACATAACGAACCTTTGTTTGACCCTGCCCCCGAATTGGTTGCCATGCGCAAACCCCAATGGAAAAAACTGGACAAGCCAACTTTTAAGAAACTTTTTAAACACACTCCTGTTGAGCGTACCGGTTACAAAGGCCTGATGCGAAACATTCATTTTACGGAAAAATAAATCGGATTTTACAACGAGCGTAACAAAGATATGCTGTATTTTGAAAAAAATAATATTGCCACATAGGGCAACATTAAAAATATGTTTGTATTTTTGCGAAAGAAACAAAAATGTTAATGGACAAAAGATATGAAGTTTATTTATCACCGGAAGCATAGACTTTTTATGATAAATTAGGGACTAAAGAACAAAGAAAAATAGACTTTATAATTGACAAGGTGGAAATTAATCTTTTTGGAGACTGGTTTAAAAAATTGACTTCTTCAAATGGAATTTGGGAATTTGTTGTTGATTTTAGAGGTGTTTATCATCGGTTATTATCCTTTTTTGATACAGAAGAACCAAACGACCCTTTAATAATTGTAACTCACGGTTTCAAGAAAAAGACAAACAAAACCCCCAAAAATGAAATAGAAAAAGCAGAACGTTTTAAGAAAAAATATTTTTCAGAAAATAAAATATAGAAATCATGGAAAAAAGACGGGAACGGTTAAACAAAATGGGATTTATCTCACACAACGAACATAAAGACAAAGTTTATGGACCGAAAGGAAGTGAGGTCAGGGAACAGTATGAAAAAGATCTTAAAACTGAGTTAATTGGGGACTTTCTAAAGAAACTTAGAAAGCAAGAGAACCTGACACAGGAACAATTGGCTGAAATAATGAAAATAGACAAATCATATATTTCAAAAATAGAAAACAATTTAAAAGAGACAAAATTTGGAACAATTCGAAGATATGTCGAAGCATTGAATGTCAGTAAAATGTCGTTGAATCTGGAATTTGACAATGGAAACTCAGAAACACTTCAATTAATTTGACTTTTTGGAAAAAAAATGCAGTATAACAATGCATATCGCTTATGGGTGGCGAAGAAAGTAAACTTAAAAATATGGCACTAAACACAAATCGGTAGGGAAAGCAAGTTTCTGGTTTCAAAATTCAGCTACAAGCAATACACCAACCATTATTGACGTTTTCTTATAATCACTAAATAAATTCTTTTTTTAATGCAGTTACCCAAGCTTTTACCCGTTTATCGGTTAAATCTTTTTGGGCGTGGTCGTCTATTACCAATCCTACAAATTTTCCATCCTTTTCGGCAAGCGAAAAATAGTAATCGTAACCGTCAACAGGCCAAAAACCCACAACGGCATTTTTTTCGGGTAACCGGCAAAACAGGGTTCCCAACCCGTCCACAAAACTTTCGGGATACTCTTTTTGATCGCCTAAGCCAAACAGTGCCAGCTTGCGTTCAGAAAAATCAATTTCGGTAAGATTATCAATAAACCGCTCCCAGTCATCCTGCATTTCGCCAATTCCCCAGGCAGAGGTGCCGAAGATTAAATTTTTATACTTTTTCATATCCTCTACCGAGCTGTTTTTCAGGTTGTATATATCTACCCTGGCACTGCGTCCAAAAGCCTTTTTTATCTTTTCGGCCACTTTTTCCGTCATTCCGTATGTGGAGCCGTAAAACAATCCTATTGATTCCATTTTATTTTCTATTTAGAATTATTACAAATAGTGTGGCAAAAATAGATTAAATCATTAAAGCAGCAAAAATTAATGCCGTTTTTCTATCTCTGAAGGCAATACCAGTTTATTCATCATGGCATAAACCGTTAATCCCGAAACCGATTTTATGCCCAGTTTTTTGGTAATGTTTTTACGGTGGGTGGTAACGGTGTGTACGCTCAAAAACAGGCGGTCGGCAATTTGCTGGTTGGTAAGTCCGCAGGCTACATATTTTAAAATTTCGTTTTCCCTGATGCTGAGTTTTGTATCGGTTTCTTCCGGGTCGGGTTCCAATCCTTTTTCGTGCAGAATTTTTTTAACAAAACCCGTTAAAGCCATTTTATCCATGGTAACAGAAGCGGTTGCCTTTAATTTTCCTTTTACTTCCGGCGAGGGTTCGTTGGCAACAAGTGCACATACATATATTGAATTATCCCGGCTTAACTGTCGCAACAACGGTAAAATTGGTTTTCCATCCTCTTTGGGGATTATAAATACTATCTCGGGTTTTAATTCAATAATTTTATCGCCAAGTCCCGGTTCTGTTCCACAAAATGTTGCAACAACCGACACATAAGAAAATTCAGTTAAAAACACTTCCAGTCCGGCTTTTTCCAGAAAAGAGTCTCCTATTAATACTACTGAAACTATTCGCGTCATCTTAGCCTGTTATTTGTTTATAAAGCAACTCCATTTCTTCCACCAGCGGCAGCAGTATTAAGTTTTCGATGCGCGAATGGTTGTTCAGGTCGTGCTCAAGTCCAAACAGTTCTCGCAATACAACAAAGCAATGGCTATCGTTTGATGTTTCGGGCAAATATTTTATTATCAGATTTTTCAAATCATAAAGTTTTTCTTCTACATTTTCGTGTTCCTGTTTATAGTTTGTAATACTGTAATTATTCATTTTTTTATAAAAATCAGTGGTTACAACTCCCGATTTTACAACGTTTTCAAGAGCTATAACATAAGGATAAACTACTTCTTCCTCCCTTTTAATATGATGGGTCAGTTCGCTGTTGTATTCTTTAAAAAAGTTAAGCAACAAAGCCAGCGTGCTGTTGTCGATGGTGCAATTTTTCCCCATATTTTCTATTTGAGTTTCGATAACCGGTAGCGCCTGGTTTAGATAATACTGATGTGCCTGTTTGAGATATCCTATCAGCAAAAACACCGGAAACTGTTTTAGCTGCTGTGCCGGAAAGTATTGACTGTCGTGAAATGTGTTAATAATCATCAGGAAAAAATCGACTTTTACTCCTTTTTCATTACACAGGGTCGCAATGGTTTTGTCGCCGACACCAATGTGTATGTTAAACCGGTTAATTACAGGCAACAATGTATAATCGTGATGGATTATTTCGGCCAGTTTCATCTCTTTATCAATAAGCATAACTATTACTTTTAGAGCACAAAAATAGAGCGAATACACAAACCAACGACAAAAAGAACAAATGTTAACCGGAAGCCCTATATTTTTTTAATTTTGAACCGGAAACAAAAACAGCAACCATGAACGATTTTCAGAAAGCGATATTGGCAGGAATTCCTGATGAATTACCTGCTCCAAAACCCTATGACAACCATGTTAATCATGCTCCCAATCGTAAACATATTTTGTCTTCGGATGAAAAGCGGTTGGCTTTAAAAAATGCATTGCGGTATTTTCCGGCGAAACATCATCAAATACTTGCCGTAGAGTTTGCCGATGAGTTGGAAAAATACGGCCGCATTTACATGTATCGTTTTCGTCCCGATTACGAAATGTATGCTCGTCCCATCCACGAATATCCTGCAAAAACAAAGCAGGCTGCTGCCATTATGCTGATGATTCAAAATAACCTGAACCCTGCTGTGGCACAGCATCCTCACGAACTTATTACTTACGGCGGCAATGGTGCGGTTTTTCAAAACTGGGCACAATATCTGCTTACCATGCATTATTTGGCCACTATGACCGAAGCGCAAACTCTTGCCATGTATTCGGGACATCCCATGGGACTTTTTCCTTCGCATAAAGATGCTCCCAGAGTTGTGGTTACCAATGGCATGGTTATTCCCAATTATTCGAGTCAGGATGAGTGGGAAAAATTTAATGCACTGGGAGTTTCGCAGTATGGCCAAATGACAGCCGGTTCGTATATGTATATCGGCCCGCAGGGCATTGTTCACGGTACCACCATTACTGTAATGAATGCTGCCCGCAAGGTGGCTAAGTCCGGCGAAGACCCTTTTAAAGGCAAATTGTTTGTTTCGTCGGGATTGGGTGGCATGTCGGGTGCACAGCCCAAAGCAGGAAATATTACCGGCGTTATTTCGGTGGTAGCCGAAGTAAATCCGGCAGCGGCACAAAAACGTCATCAGCAAGGGTGGGTTGACGAAATTTTTGACAATATGGAGGCCTTAATCAACAGGGTAAAAAAAGCAAAAAAATCGAAAGAAACCGTGTCAATTGCTTACGAAGGAAATATTGTAGAGGTTTGGGAGCAGTTTTACGAAGCCGGTATTTATATCGATTTGGGATCCGATCAAACCTCGTTGCACAATCCTTGGGCCGGTGGGTATTATCCGGTAGGCTTGTCGTTTGAAGAATCCAATAAATTGATGGTTGCCAATCCCGATGCCTTTAAAAAAGAGGTTCGGGAATCGTTACGCCGGCAGGTGGCAGCCATTAACAAGCATACTGCCAAAGGAACCTATTTTTTCGATTACGGCAACGCCTTCCTTTTGGAAGCTTCCCGTGCAGGTGCCGATGTTATGGCTGAAAACGGCATTGATTTTAAATACAAATCGTATGTTCAGGATATTATGGGCCCCATGTTTTTTGATTATGGTTTTGGCCCTTTCAGATGGGTATGTACTTCGGGAGATCCTAAGGACCTTGATATTACCGATAAAATTGCATCGGATGTTTTGGAAAAACTGATGAAGGAGTCGCCCGCACCCATTCAAAACCAAATGGCCGACAATATTCAGTGGATTAAAGGTGCCCGCGAAAACAAACTGGTAGTGGGTTCGCAGGCCCGTATTTTGTACGCCGATGCGCAGGGACGAATACAGATTGCCACTGCGTTTAACAATGCCATTAAAAAGGGTATCTTATCTGCTCCGGTGGTGTTGGGGCGCGACCACCACGATGTATCGGGAACCGATTCTCCCTACCGTGAAACTTCCAATATTTATGACGGTTCGAGTTTTACGGCTGATATGGCCATTCAAAATGTCATTGGCGATTCGTTTCGTGGTGCTACCTGGGTATCTATCCATAATGGCGGCGGGGTAGGCTGGGGAGAAGTAATTAACGGAGGATTCGGAATGGTGTTGGATGGCACTAACGATGCCCAACGCAGGTTGCAATCCATGTTGTTTTGGGATGTTAACAACGGTATTTCGCGTCGCAGCTGGGCACGTAACAACGGTGCTATGTTTGCCATAAAACGTCAAATGGAAAATACTCCGGAATTAAAAGTTACCTTTCCCAATATTGCAGACGACGAGTTGCTTAAAAACTTTTTTTAATACAGTATAACAAGCGCCAAATAGCAAGCACCAAAAAACAAATTCACCCTGTGAAATTTGTAAAAATATTTCACAGGGTAATCCAATTGCTA
>CAYVWX010000199.1:0-5992 GCA_964455635.1 uncultured Lentimicrobiaceae bacterium
GGTAGTGGTTAATCCTCGCAGGGTGCCACAATCTTTTTCGGAGATAATTACATCCTGGGCAACATCAACCAGCCTACGTGTAAGGTAACCGGCATCTGCTGTTTTAAGCGCGGTATCGGCCAAACCTTTACGGGCACCGTGTGTTGAAATAAAGTACTCCAATACTGTCAGCCCTTCTTTAAAGTTCGACAAAATCGGGTTTTCAATAATTTCGCCTCCCGTAGCACCTGATTTTTGTGGTTTTGCCATCAATCCCCTCATGCCCGACAGCTGACGAATCTGTTCTTTCGAGCCACGAGCACCGGAATCAAGCATCATGTAAACAGGGTTAAAACCTTGGTCGTCAGAGGCAAGCTCTTTCATTACTATGTTGGTGAGCTTGGCATTGGTATGGGTCCAAATATCAATTATCTGGTTGTAGCGTTCGTTGTTGGTAATAAAACCCATGTTGTAGTTCGACATTACCTCATCAACTTCATCGTTTGCTTGTTTAACAAGTTCTTCTTTAATGTCGGGAACAATCACGTTACCAAGGTTAAACGATAAGCCTCCTTTAAAAGCCATATTGTATCCCAGGCCTTTAATATCATCCAAAAACTTAACCGTTACGGCATTTCCCGTCTCTTTTAATATTTCGCTAATGATGTCGCGAAGGGCTTTTTTGGTTAACAGTTGATTAATAAATCCATACTCTTCGGGAACTTTTTCGTTAAAGATAACACGGCCTACCGAGGTGTCAATAATTTTATTAATGAGCTTTCCGTCTTCTTTAACTTTAACTTTAACCTTTATAGCCGCGTGTAAATCAACGCGTTTTTCGTTGTATGCTATAATTACTTCTTCGGGCGAATAAAATGTCATGCCCTCTCCTTTAACAGGATGTTGTTTAGAGTTTTTCCTGATTTTAGTAATGTAGTACAGTCCTAAAACCATGTCTTGCGAAGGTACTGTAATAGGAGCGCCGTTGGCAGGATTAAGAATATTGTGTGATGCAAGCATTAAAATTTGTGCTTCCAAAACGGCAGCATTACCCAGGGGTACGTGTACAGCCATCTGGTCACCGTCGAAGTCGGCATTAAAAGCGGTACAGGCCAACGGGTGAAGCTGAATGGCTTTACCTTCAACTAGTTTAGGTTGAAAAGCCTGAATACCAAGACGGTGCAGGGTAGGAGCACGGTTTAGTAAAACAGGATGTCCTTTTAAAATGTTTTCCAGAATATCCCAAACAACGGCATCCTTGCGTTCAACAATTTTTTTAGCCGATTTAACGGTTTTAACTATGCCGCGTTCCAAAAGTTTACGGATGATAAAAGGTTTAAACAACTCGGCAGCCATCCCTTTGGGAAGTCCGCACTCGTTAAGTTTAAGCTCGGGACCTACAATAATTACCGAACGGCCTGAGTAGTCAACACGTTTACCAAGCAGGTTCTGACGGAAACGGCCCTGTTTACCTTTTAAACTGTCGGAAAGTGATTTCAACGGACGGTTTGAGTCGGTTTTAACGGCGCTGGATTTTCTTGAGTTGTCGAACAACGAGTCAACAGCTTCCTGTAGCATACGTTTTTCGTTACGCATAATTACATCGGGAGCTTTTATTTCGATAAGTCGTTTTAACCTGTTGTTACGAATAATCACCCGACGGTAAAGGTCGTTGAGGTCTGATGTGGCAAACCGGCCGCCATCCAACGGTACCAGTGGCCTTAACTCGGGAGGTATAACCGGAACAATTTTAACAACCATCCATTCGGGGCGGTTTTCCAGTCGTTTTCTCGAATCGCGGAAAGCTTCGTAAACCTGCAAACGGCGTAAAGCTTCGGCTTTTCGTTGCTGCGATGTTTCGGTATTGGCTTTATGGCGCAATTCAAAGGATGTTTTATCCAAATCGATGTCGCGCAATAAATCGTGAATAGCCTCTGCACCCATTTTTGCCACAAACTTGTTGGGGTCATCGTCGGGCAGGTATTGGTTGTCGGGGGGTAATGCTTCAAGAATGTCAAGATATTCTTCTTCCGAAAGAAAATCGAGTCGGTTAATTCCGTCGGCTTCTTTAATACCCGGATTAATTACTACATAGCGTTCGTAATAAATAATGGTTTCGAGTTTTTTGGTTGGCAAACCAAGCAACGCACCAATTTTGTTGGGTAGAGTTCGTACAAACCATATATGAACCACCGGTACAACCAGTTCGATGTGTCCCATTCTTTCGCGGCGAACCTTTTTTTCGGTTACTTCCACTCCACAACGGTCGCAAACAATACCTTTGTAACGGATTCGTTTATATTTACCGCAATGACATTCGTAGTCTTTTACAGGCCCGAAAATACGCTCACAGAATAATCCGTCGCGTTCGGGTTTGTAGGTACGGTAATTTATGGTTTCAGGCTTTAATACTTCACCATGCGAACGTTCTAAAATCGATTCGGGTGAGGCAAGGCTGATGGTAATTTTATTAAAGCTACCCGGAATTTTGCTGTCTTTTCTGAAAGCCATATATTGATAGTTATTTTATTATCAAAAAAAATTAAAAACTAGTCGAAGTTGAGTTCAAGGCCAAGACCTCTTAACTCATGTACCAAAACATTAAATGATTCGGGAACATTGGGTGTTGGCATGTTTTCGCCTTTGACTATTGCTTCGTAAGCCTTGGCACGGCCGGTTACGTCGTCCGATTTAACGGTAAGAATTTCCTGAAGGATGTTGGAGGCACCAAATGCTTCCAGAGCCCAAACCTCCATTTCACCAAAACGCTGGCCTCCAAACTGAGCTTTACCACCCAAAGGTTGCTGTGTAATAAGCGAGTAAGGCCCAATTGAACGAGCGTGCATTTTGTCGTCAACCAAATGGTGCAGTTTTAGCATATAAATGTATCCAACGGTTGCCGGCTGGTCAAATTTTTCGCCTGTACTTCCGTCGTAAAGGTAAACTCGGCCGTTTTCGGGTAGTCCGGCTTGTTTCATATAATCATTTATCTGGTCGATATTGGCACCGTCGAAAATAGGTGTCCCGAATTTTAATCCCAGTTCTTTTCCGGCCCATCCCAATACGGTTTCGTAAATCTGGCCAAGATTCATTCGCGAAGGTACACCCAATGGGTTTAACACAATGTCAACGGGTGTTCCGTCTTCCAAAAACGGCATATCTTCTTCGCGTACAATACGCGAAACAATACCTTTGTTACCATGGCGTCCGGCCATTTTATCGCCTACTTTAAGCTTCCGCTTTTTGGCAATATATACTTTGGCCATCTGCACAATGCCGTTGGGCAGTTCGTCGCCTACCGTGGCGATAAACTTTTTACGGTTTAGCACACCAAGCAACTCCTTATATTTTATGTTGTAGTTGTTGATGAGCGTTTTTACCAGTTCGTTTTTACCTTTATCGGTAGTCCATTTGTCGGGATTGATATTGGTAAAGTCGAGGCTTTGTAAGATTTTTTGAGTGAATTTGGTTTTTTGCGGAACCACCATTTCACCGAAAGTATTGTAAACTCCTTGTGATGTTCTGTTGGAAACCAGTACGGTAAGTTTATCAATTAACTTTGCTTTTAAATCTTTAAAATATTTATCGTATTCTGTTGTTAAAGCGGTAATAATCTCTTTTTCTTTCGATTTGGAGATAGCGTTTTTAGCTGCCCGCGAGAACAGGTGTTTGCTAATTACAACCCCTTTCATGGATGGCGGTGCTTTTAGCGATGCATTTTTAACATCACCCGCTTTGTCGCCAAAAATAGCGCGCAGCAGTTTTTCTTCCGGTGTCGGGTCGCTCTCTCCTTTGGGAGTGATTTTTCCTATTAAAATGTCGCCGTCCGATACTTCGGCACCTACTCTGATAAGGCCGTTTTCATCCAAATCTTTGGTTGCTTCGGCACTTACATTGGGGATGTCGTTGGTAAGTTCTTCAATACCTCTTTTGGTATCACGTACATCCAGGGTAAACTCTTCAATATGAACCGATGTAAACACATCGTCTTTAATAATTCGTTCCGAAATTACAATAGCATCTTCGTAGTTGTAGCCTTTCCAGGGCATAAAAGCAACCTTAAGGTTACGGCCCAGAGCCAGCTCGCCGTCGTTGGTGGCATATCCTTCGCACAATACCTGACCTTTGCTTACCTTATCGCCTTTTCTTACAATGGGGCGAAGGTTGATAGAAGTATTTTGGTTGGTGCGTTGAAATTTGGTTAGATAATAAGTTTTCAGGTCGTCATCAAAGCTTACCAGTCTTTCCAGCTCGTCGCGGTTATAGCGGATAATAATTTTATCGGCATCAACATATTCCACTACGCCATCGCCTTCGGCATTGATAAGCACACGCGAATCGCGGGCAACAAATTTTTCGATACCGGTTCCAACAATAGGAGCTTCGGCATTAAGCAGGGGCACTGCCTGGCGCATCATGTTCGATCCCATCAAGGCCCGGTTGGCATCGTCATGTTCCAAAAACGGAATTAACGAAGCGGCTATAGAGGCAATCTGGTTCGGTGCAATATCAATCATATCCACCTCTTCACGCGGAGTGATGGGGTAATCGGCCTGATACCGAACTTTTACTTTTTCGTTAACAAACTGACCTTCGTCAGAAACCACGGTGTTTGCCTGTGCAATAATTTTATCTTCTTCTTCTTCGGCACTTAAATAGATGGGAGGATGGGCAAAGTCGATTTTACCTGTTTCTACCTTACGGTAAGGGGTTTCGATAAAGCCAAGCTCGTTAATTTTAGCATACACACACAGCGAAGAAATAAGGCCGATGTTTGGCCCTTCGGGGGTTTCGATGGTACAAAGTCTTCCGTAATGGGTGTAGTGTACGTCACGTACTTCAAAACCTGCTCTTTCGCGCGAGAGGCCACCCGGTCCTAAAGCCGAAATTCTGCGTTTATGGGTAATTTCGGATAGCGGATTGGTTTGATCCATAAACTGCGAAAGGGCGTTGGTACCGAAAAACGAGTTGATAACAGAAGATAATGTTTTGGCGTTAATCAGGTCGGTTGGTGTAAACACCTCGTTATCACGAACATTCATTCTTTCGCGAATGGTACGAGCCATACGGGCTAAACCAACGCCAAATTGTGAATAGAGTTGTTCGCCGACGGTACGTACCCTACGATTTGAAAGGTGGTCGATGTCGTCAACAAGTGTTTTCTGGTTGGCAAGTTTAATTAGGTGTGTGATGATAAGAATGATATCTTCTTTGGTAAGCACACGAACGTTTTCGGGTGTGTTTAGTTCCAGTTTTTTGTTGATACGGTAGCGGCCAACTTCACCGAGGTCGTATCTTTTTTCAGAGAAAAACAGTTTTTCAAAAATACCACGGGCTGTTTCTTCGTCGGGAGGCAGTGCATTCCGCAACTGGAAGTAAATATACTCTACAGCCTCTTTTTCGGAGTTGGTGGTATCTTTTTGCAGGGTGTTAAAAACAATTTGGAATTCGTTGGCGGTGGCATCATCTTTATGCAACAGGATGGTTTTAACACCGGCTTCGATAATTTGCTCGATGTGAGCAGTTTCCAAAACTGTTTCCCTTTCGATGATTACATCATTTCTTTCGATGGTAACCACTTCACCGGTTTCTTCATCTACAAAGTCTTCGAACCATGAACGCACTACGCGGGCAGCCAGGCGGCGTCCGATAACCCGTTTCAGACCTGCTTTACTTACTTTAATTTCGTCGGCAAGGTCGAAAATTTCTAAAATATCGCGGTCGCTTTCGTATCCGATGGCACGCAACAGGGTAGTAACAGGCATTTTTTTCTTACGGTCGATGTAGGCATACATTACGTTGTTAATGTCTGTTGAAAACTCCATCCACGAGCCTTTAAAAGGTATGATTCGGGCTGAATAGAGCATTGAGCCGTTGGCATGACGGTTTTGGCCGAAGAAAACACCGGGTGAGCGGTGTAACTGCGAAACAATAACCCGTTCGGCACCATTAACCACGAACGTTCCTTTGGGAGTCATATAGGGAATCATACCCAAATAAACATCCTGCACGA
>CAYVWX010000200.1:0-5989 GCA_964455635.1 uncultured Lentimicrobiaceae bacterium
ATGATACATTCATGATTAGCAAGCTAAACACACAGAAATATGATTATACAAAACCACGTAGGGGTTACATATTTTAGCCTCGGGTTTCAACCCGGGGTATAAAAAAACACGTTACCCGTTTTGGCGGGATTTTTGCCGCATGGCAAGCAAAAATCATGACAAAACATAAAAAATAGAATATCAGATTCACCCTGTGGAATAATTTCAAATTCCACAAGGTGGAATATAAAATTATAAACACATGAAACATATCGAAAGTAAAATTAAAGAAGCAGCGGAATACATCAGATTAAAGGGGGTTGATAAGGTGAATACATCCATTATTCTGGGTACAGGCCTTGGAAAAATGGTCAGGCACATGAACATAGAGGTCGAAATTCCTTACAAGGAAATTCCCCATTTTCCCGAATCAACGGTAGAATTTCATTCGGGAAAGCTATTATACGGTACATTGGAGAATAAACCTGTTTTGGTTATGAACGGCCGTTTTCATTTTTACGAAGGCTATTCCATGCAGGAGGTAACTTTTCCTGTGAGAGTGATGCATTTGCTTGGTGTTAAAAATTTGTTGCTGAGTAATGCTGCAGGTGCTATCAATCTTGATTTGAAACCCGCCTCTTTAATGATTATTGATGACCACATAAACATGTTACCCGGTAATCCGCTGGTTGGTAAAAACCTGAAAAATTTCGGTCCCCGTTTTCCCGATATGAGCAGGCCTTATCACCCGGGCCTGATTGAAAAACTTGAAAAAATCGCAAAAGATGAGCATATTGAAGTTGCCAAAGGGGTGTATATTGCCTGGATTGGCCCCAGTCTCGAAACACGTGCCGAATATCGGTTAATAAAGGTTATGGGTGCTGATGTGGTGGGTATGTCAACAGTTCCGGAGGTAATTGTGGCTGTACATCAGGGTATGAAAGTGGCAGCTGTTTCGGTGGTTACCGACCTTTGCGATCCCGATAATCTGGAACCCATCGTAATTGAAAAAATACTTACCAATGCTGCCATTGCCGAAAAAAACCTTGTAAAGCTTTTTCGCAGGTTAGTGGCTGAGTTGTAAATTTTCGCTTAACGACCTGTAGGAGCTTTTAAGTGCATCAATGGCTTCTTCGCGGCTAAGCCACTGTGCCAGCGTTATGTCTTCTTTTGTTTGAGGGGTAAGTGTGCCTTTAAAATTGCTCTTCATTAAATACCAATAGGTTTTTTTTAAAACTGTTTTTTCTTTCCATGGGTAAATATGCCATGTGTTAACAAGCGGTTTAACAAGGGCAGGTTCTTTTATGCCGGTCTCTTCTTCCACTTCGCGTAAGGCTGCCGCCTGAGGGGTTTCGCTTTTTTCGAGTTTTCCTTTGGGAAGGTCCCATATTCCAAATCGTTTTATAAAAAGATACTCGTCTTTATCGTTTCTTACAATCCCGCCTGCCGCTTCCACGTAGCTGTAAAACTCTTTTAAAAAGTTTAACATTGTTTCGGGTTCCATACCGTAAAAGCATAAATCAAACTCCTCTTCCTCTTCCTGCCATTGGCGCAAAGCCAGGCACAGGTCGTTAATGTTAGCAATTTTAATGCTTTTTATTTTCGCACAGGGCGAATCGTTTAAAAGGAAAGCTTTGTTTAAGTTGAAAATCTTGTACATTTGCCGCATGATTTTAAATTTGGAAACAGCCAACACCATTGCTGAAAAACTATTGCAAATTAAAGCAATAAAACTCAATGTTGACCAACCTTTTACCTGGGCTTCGGGTTTGAAGTCGCCCATTTATTGCGATAACCGGATTACACTCTCTTTTCCCGAATTACGAACCTACATCAGGCAGCAGCTTGCTAAAGCGGTTCAAGAGCATTTTGGTGGTATTGACGTTATTGCCGGAGTGGCAACGGCTGGCATTCCGCAGGGTGTGTTGGTGGCTGAGGCGTTGGGTTTGCCCTTTGTTTACGTGCGGCCTGAGAAAAAAGCACACGGATTGGCCAACCAAATAGAAGGACGCTTAAACAGCGGCCAGTCGGTGGTTGTGGTTGAAGATTTGGTTTCAACCGGAAAAAGTAGCCTCGCAGCAGTAGATGCCTTACGTGAGGCGGGCGCAACAGTTAAGGGAATGGTGGCTATTTTTACTTACGGGCTTAAAATTGCCGACGATAACTTTGCCCGTAAAAACTGTTCGTTGATAACATTGTCCGATTATAATCATCTTATAGAACTCGCCGTTTCAAGCAATTATGTTCGCGAAGACAGTAAATTTGCATTGATGGAGTGGCGTAAAAGCCCACAAAATTGGAGTGCTAAATTTGAAAACAAATAATTATGCATATATCAGGAAAATCAGTAATTGTAAATAAAAGCATTAACGATGTTTTTAACTTTTTAGCTGACTTTAATAATTTTGAACATCTGATGCCCGATCAGGTTAGCGATTGGCAGTCGGATTCTGACAGCTGTTCTTTTTCGGTTAAAGGGATGGGAAAAGTGGGTATGAAATATGCCAAAAAAGAGGTGCCGACTTATATTGAAATGGTTCCTTACGGGAAGTCGCCCATATCTTTTGCCCTGAAAATCTCTTTAAGTCCCGAAGGTGAGGCTACGCGGGCCACCGGCGATGTGGATGCCGACCTTAACCCAATGCTTGCCATGATGGCCAAACGGCCGTTGGAAAATCTGATTAATGAAATTACGGCTAAATTGGCTACGGTTTTATAGGACTACAAAAATTCAATTTCTTTAAAACCGTAAACCAGTTTTTCTTTCTTCCGGTTTTGTAATATGAGTTGTCCGTAAGCGTCAGTTCCGGTTATTACAGCGGTAAATATTCCGTTTTTATCTCTGAATTTTGCAGGTTGGTTTAGCCTGTATAAGTTTTTTAAATAGCTGTCCTTTAGGGTTTTTCGCATGGAGTGTGAGGTGAGGTTGTCCAGGTAAAAATTAAAACGCCCCATTATTTTATTAAGTATAATCTCGTTGATAAACGTTTTACCTGTTTCAAGAGACAGTGAGGTGGGATTGGGAGCATCAGAAGTAAATTTTTTTTGATTTACGTTTAACCCTGTTCCGATTACAGAAAAATCAATGCTGTCTCCCCTGACAAAATTTTGAATTAATATTCCGGCAATCTTTTTGTCGTTCACATAAATGTCGTTGGGCCATTTTATGGTCGTTTTTTTCGATTTTATTATTTCCGATACAACTTCCGTCAACGACAATGAGATTATCTGTGTAATGATAAATTGCCCGGCAGGCTTAATGAAATGCGGAAAACAGGCATAGGAAAAGGTTAAATTTTTTCCCGGTTCACTTTCCCAAAGGTTGGTTGCATAGCCCCTTCCTTCTGTTTGCTCGCGGGTTGTGATAAGGGTAGCCGAAGTAATTTTTTTAAGTCTGTAAAGCCTTATGGCTTCGGCGTTGGTTGAGTCCAGTTGGGTGTACGAAAGGGCGTTAAAATTCACGATAACAATAGTTTAAATCGAATTACAGCAGGTATTTGGCAACAATGGGCATTCGCCTTCCCATTCCAAAAGCTTTGGAAGAGATTCTTAAAATAGGTGGTGTTTGATAGCGCTTGTATTCGTTGGTGTTAACCATTTTCAGGATTCTGTCCACCAGTGCTTTATCATATCCCATGGCAATAATTTCATGGGGGCCTTTTCGTTTTTCGATGTATTGATACAATATAACATCTAAGATGTTGTAGGGCGGTAACGAATCCGAATCTTTCTGCTCCGGTCTGAGTTCAGCCGAAGGTGGTTTTGTAATGATGTTTTCAGGTATTATCTCCTTATCTTTATTAATAAAGCGTGCCAGTTGAAAAACCTGTGTTTTATACACATCGCCCAGTACCGATAAGCCTCCGTTCATGTCGCCGTAAAGCGTTCCGTAACCAACGGCAGCTTCACTTTTGTTACTGGTGTTCAATAATATATGTCCGAATTTGTTAGACAGTCCCATTAAAATAACCCCGCGTGCGCGCGCCTGAAGGTTTTCTTCGGCAACATTAAACGGCAGGTCTTTAAAAAAAGGTTTAAGGGTATTTTCCAGTGCCTTAAAGGTGTCTTCTATATGGATAATATCGTAAGGCGATGCCATGTTTTTTGACAATGCCACTGCATCGCTGATAGAGTGTTCCGACGAAAAACGTGATGGCAACAGCACATTGTAAACATTTTCTGCACCCAGTGCCTTAGCTGCAATTACCGCTGTTACAGCCGAATCGATGCCTCCCGACAGGCCTAAAATAGCTTTTTTAAAACCCAGTTTCCGAAAGTAGTTTTTAACACCCATCACCAACGCATCGTGAATAAGTTCTGTTTCGCCCATTTTGGGTTGTAAGCTGATTTCAGCATTCTCCATGTTGTCAATGTCAACCAGTTTAAAGTCTTCTTTAAAATAATTTAATTCACTGATAATTTTCCCTTTTTTATTCATCACCAGCGAGCCGCCGTCAAAAAGCAGCTCGGTTTGTGCCCCCACATGGTTAACATATATTAATGGAAGTTTATAGCGAACGGCATTTTTAAACAGAACCTCTTTGCGTGTTTCGGTTTGTTTATAATCAAACGGCGAAGCGGCAATATTTATCATTATATCGGGATGCTGTTTTATTAACTCATCCATGGGGTTGACAGTATAAAGGGGGTTGTCCTGCACATTCCATAAATCTTCACAAATGGTCAGTGCAATTTTTTTTCCTTTAAATTTTATTATTTCAAAGCGATTGTTGGGCTCAAAATAGCGGTACTCATCAAAAATATCGTAATTGGGAAGCAGCGTTTTTTTAACATAATGTTGTACTTTTCCCTCAAAGCAAAATGCTGCGGCGTTATACAATGGTTTTCCTTTGTGATGGGGATTAAAAACCGGGGTTCCAACAATAGCTGCGATGGATTTACAATGTGATGCTATGGTTTCGGTGCTTTTTTGGCAACGCTGTACAAAGTCACGAAATTCTAAGAAATCGCGGGGAGGGTATCCCGAAACGGCCAACTCGGCAAAAACTATAAGATCTGCTCCCCGGCTTTCGGCTTTTTTTATTTCGGCAATAATCTTTTTAACGTTGTTGTCGAAATTGCCAATGTGATAGTTAAGTTGCGATAGAGCTATTTTCACGTTCGTATAATTTAAAAGATGATATTTACATTTACTTCCAGATAGTTGTTTCTTGCTTCGTTTTTTACGTCGGGATAAGCTGTGTTATATCCTTTTAAAATACTGTGGAAGTTGTTGTTATATTGTAACCCGACTCTCAGGTAAGTGGAGCCGTTAACAGGATATTCGATGCCGGCACCCAAAACAAATGCTCCGCGAAAAAGCGAAAACATGTCGCTGTTGTTGTTTTTCAGAACCGAACCGTTGAATTCTCCCTCTTCTCTGGCACTTAATTTTACAGCTGCACTTGCGCCAATTTGGCCATAATACCTTATTCCTTTTATTTCGTTGGTTTTCATGGTAAATAATACGGGTATTTGAATGTATTTAGTTTTAAATTTACTTTGTATTATGCCCGTTGTGGTGTCGTTATTTTCAACGGTTTGATAGGGATACGACAGTTTTCCGTTTAAAAACAGCATTTCGAATCCCGTAGTAACCGAGTAGTTTTCCATTAAAAAGATATCGGAAACAAAACCCCAGGAAAATCCCGGTTTTATTCCGTTGCTGTTGTACTCGTCGTTGTAGCTGTTATACCAACCTATATTTCCGGATACTTTAAAACCAAATTGATAGGGTTTGTGCTGTGAAAATGCTGTTAAAGAGATAAGTGTAAGAATAATTATTGTTGTAAATTTTTTCATATTACATTTTTGTACAAGGTTAGAAAAAACATTTTTGTTGTTGCAAAGGTATGATTTTAACCGGTAAAAGGAGATGGAAAAAAATAGTTTCAAAAGTTTCCGGAAAGTTTCAGAAACTAAAAAAAATTGTATATTTGCACCCTCAAAAATGGTGGTTGTAGCTCAGTTGGTTAGAGCACTGGATTGTGGTTCCAGGGGTCGTGGGTTC
>CAYVWX010000201.1:0-5912 GCA_964455635.1 uncultured Lentimicrobiaceae bacterium
AGTGCGACTTGTAGGCTGAAAAGCAAAATGTATTTATAAAACCGCAGGATTACAACTCATCCAAAAACAGTCCGGCCAGTTTCATCAACTCCAGCTCGGCCACTTTGGCATTATACAACGCTTCGTTGTAGTTATCCACCGAAAGCTGCAGGTTAATTTGCGCTTTACGAAAATCAAGGGAGGTTACCTGCCCTAATTTGTACTGCTCGACAGAGCGCTTAAAATTTAATTCGTTAATTTTTTTGTTGGTTTCCTCGGTTTTTAAAATAAACAGCATATTGGTGTAGTTGCTGTAAGCATCGGCAACCTGTCGCTCAAGCTCCGTTTTGGTTTTATCCATTTTTATTTGAGCGTTTTCCACATTAATTTTGGCATTCAGTTCACGGGTACGGGTTCGCCCCCCGTCAAAAATATTCCAGTTTAACGAAGCGCCTAAATCGTAACCGTTGCTTTGCTGAAAAGTAAAAGTGCTCACATCGCTGTTTCGTTGACTGTAGGAGTATTTTCCCGACAGATCCAGCGTTGGCATATATCCCGAATGGCTCTGTTTTAATTGAAGGTCCGAAATACCTCTGTTTTGCCGGGCAATTAAGTAATCAACATTTTTATTGCGGGCATTTTGCCACATCTCATCGCGGTTAAACTTAGGTCCGAAAGCAACTACTGTGTCAATGACAAAGGCTGTATTCATATCAACTCCCATGGCTACTTTCATATTGTTTTGGGCAATTTCCAGCTGCCTGACCGTATTGATGTAGTTTACGCTGTCGTTATTTCTGTCCACTTCGGCATTCAGCAAATCCAGTTCGGTAGCCTGGCCGAAGTTGTACTTGTCGTGCATATACTTTAGCCTGATGTTTGAAATATTAATGGTTCGTTTTAAATTTTTAAGCTTAGCCGTTAAACGTGCAACATCGTAATAGGAATGAATTAACTGAATAAGCGAATTTTCGATGACCGCACGTGCTTTTAGCTGGGCTAAGGTGTAGTTTTCTTTCAGCACTTTAAAATTGTAATGACGATTCAACCCGTCGAACAACCGGTAATTAAGCCCCAATGCTGCGTTATAGTTGGTGGAAGAGGCTCCGTTTTTTGAGATTTTTTCACCCGAAATAAAGGTAACATCGGTGTTGTTGTTTGAGTATCCCGCTCCTGCAGTACCGTTTAGCACCGGCAAAAAACCTGTGTTTAGTATTCCTTTGTTTACTTCGGCAATTCGAACGCTGTTTCGGGCAACCAAAATGTCGTGATTTTTTTTCATGGCAACAGCCACCGCATCCGAAAGCTTTAATACGGAATCGACAGGTTGTTGTGCCCTTATCAACACCGGCATTAAGGTAGTTAAAACCAAACTTATTATTTTAATTTTCCAGTTCATCGTTTTCATATTTAAGTTCTTTAACGGCATGTTCAACCGATTCGGGGGTAACTTTTTTTCCTTCCCACAGGTAAATCATGTTTCTGTTGAATTTATTAACCGATACCAACAAAACAGGTAATAATATTAAGGTAAGAATGGTGGCGATGGTGATTCCGTAGGCAATTGAAATTCCCATGGGAATTAAAAACTGCGCTTGAAAACTTTTTTCAAGAATGATAGGTGCCAACCCTGCCACAGTGGTTGCCGAGGTTAAAAAGATAGCCCTGAAACGGGATACTCCTGCCTGATAAATGGCATCCATTACCGGCACACCTTTTTTAAGAAGCTGATTATAAGTGCTTATTAAAACCAACCCGTCGTTAACCAAAATACCGATAAGGGCGATGATGCCGAGCACCGACAGCACGTTAATGGATTGTCCGTGAAACCAGTGTCCCCAAGCCACGCCGATAAAGCTGAAAGGAATCAGCACAAACAGCAAAATAGATTGACTGAACGACCTGAAAGTAAAAACAATGGGTGCAATAATTAAAAACAAAATTACCGGAATTACCTTTCCCGCTGAGGTTTGCGTTTTTTGCGCTTCCCGTTTTTGCCCTTCGTACGAAACACTCACCGTGGGGTATTTTGCCAATATGGAGGGCAAAATATTTGATTTAACATAGTCAAGCACATCAGTTGCCGATGCATTTTCGTTTTTTAAGTCGGCTTCAACTTTTATCTGCCGTTTTCCGTCGAGGTGACTGATAGAAACAATACCTCTTTTGATGGAGTAGGTGGCAATTTCGTTAAAGGGTACCTTTTTCTGCGAAGGCGTGGTAATGTACATCTCTGAAAGATTGTTGATGGAGGTACGTTCTTTTTCGTTGTATCTGACCCAAACTTTAACTTCATCTCTTCCGCGCTGTAAGCGTTGTACTTCTTTACCGAAAAACCCCGACCTGATTTGCCCCAACACATCCTGTAAGGTAAGCCCCAGCATGTACGCTTTGTCTTTTAACTCTATGTTAATTTCTTTAATTCCCTGACGGTCATCATCGTTAATATCCTTAAGTCCCGAAAGTTTCGACAACTCATATTTCAGTTCGTTTTTAGCCATGGTCAGCTCTTCCAGATTGTTGCCTAAAAAGGCCACCGAAACCGGTTTTCCAAAAGTACCTCCCGCACCATATGATAATTGTTCGGCTCCAATAACCGGTCCGGCCTCTTTAGCAATGGCATTGGCAATTTCAAAACTTATTATATTTCGGGTTTCGCCGTTCAGCAGAATAATATTCAGGCTTCCGTCAGCTGTGGAAGGGCCAATTTTTTTCTCAATGTGGGTAATAATATCTAAGCTGTCGGCTCGTTTCGATTTATAGCGGGCATTCACTTTCCATGCGGCCTTTTGAATTTTGTCCATCCAGGCGTTGGTAATTTTTTCGTTGGTACCCGCCGGCATCTTAAGGGTAACATTGATGTTGTCGCGTTCGATAAATGGAAAAAAGGTGCTTTTAATAATGCCTCCTTTCATGGCTCCGACGGTAAGCAGCAGCATAACCACGGCAATGGAAATAATAAGAAACCTGTTTCGGATAGAAAACCAAAGCACCGGAGCATAGGTTTTGTCACGCATCCAGTACATAATTTTATCCATAAACTTAATTGCTTTGTTTTGACTTTTTTCGCCATGCAGTGCTTTGGAATGAGCCAGATGCGCCGGAAGAATAATAACTGCTTCTATCAACGAAACAAACAGGGTAGCAATAACCACAAAGGCAAGTTCACTGAAAAAATCACCCATTCTGCCATCCAGAAAAAAGAAGGTTGAAAAGGCAATCATGGTGGTAATTACTGCCGTGATAATGGAAGGCAACACCTCAAGGGTTCCGTCGATGGCGGCACGAATGGCATTTTTGCCCTGCTCGTAATGGTTGTAAATATTTTCGGCAATTACAATGCCGTCGTCAACCAAAATACCCACCACCACTATCATCCCGAACAGCGAAATAACGTTGATGGTAATACCGAAAATTTGTGCTAAAATAAACATACCCCAAAAAGCAATGGGTAATCCGGCGGCAACCCACAGGGCGATGCGCGGATTTAAAAACATGGAAAGGAAAAGCAGCACCAAAAACATGCCCATAATGCCGTTACGCAACAACAGGTCTTTGCGCTCGTTAAGGTTCACCGACCTGTCTTGCACAACTACCACATCAAGGTTGGGATTTTTTATTTTAAAATCTTCAATATATTTTTTTAATTTGTCGGAAGCCTTTAAAAAGTCCTCGCTGTTGGTAGTTTGCACCGACACCTCCACCGACGGTTCGCTGTCGATTTCAATGCGGTTCGGGTTTTCCGACCAACGGTCGAAAACATGCGCAACATCTTTTAACCGGATGGTTTTTCCTTCCATATCCGATTTAATAATAATGTTATCCAGTTCGTGTCCGTGATACTTTTTATACCGGCCGCGAATAAGGTATTCTTCCTGTGCCGTACGAATTTTTCCACCGGTAATATCAATGTTGGCTTGCCGAACAGCATTGGCTACCTGGTTAAATGTAAGATTGTAAGCCCTTAAAGTGTTTTCATCTACTGCAATTTCAATCTCCTCTTCAGGAAAACCCATAAGCGATACTTTGGAGATGCCATCCATAGCCCTGATGTCATCTTCAATTTTATACGAGATATCTTTTAAAGCCTTTAACGAAATATTTTTTGCACTGATGGAGAAAGTCATCACCTGATTGATATTTTCGCGTTTAAAAATAACGGGAGGCTCCATGTCAACCGGAAAAGAGTTGATTCGGTTCACGGCATTTTTTACATCTTCGAGCACCACATCGGTTTTGTACTTTTTATCTACCTCAACGGTGATAACACCGCTGTTTTCCGACGAAACGGATGTAATGCGCTCAATACCGGAAACCCCTTTAAGGTTGTCTTCAATTTTTAAAACAATACCCTCCTCCACCTCTTGGGGCGATGCTCCCGGATAGATAAGCTGAATGCTGATAATACGGCTTTCCACCAACGGAAAAAACGACGATTTTAAATTAAACATCGCCACGGTTCCGAAGATGACAAATGTTAAAATAAAAACATTGGCAGCAATGGGATATTTTATAAAATAGGATATAATCTTTTTCATTTCTTTTGCTTTAACCGGTTACATACCTGATGGTTGCGGTATTACTTTGATGCCCGGAAACAGGCCGGGAATGGTTCGCGAAACAATTTTGGTTCCATCGGGAAACCCTTTTACAATAACCGATTTATCTAAAAAGCGTACCGGCTGAATGGTTACCGGCTTTAAAGTGCTGTCGGGCTGAATGGTATATACACTTTTGTTTTCTATTAAAATATTTCGCGGAATTTTAAACACATGATGCTCCACACCGGCGGCAATGCGCGCTTTTACAAACATACCCTCGCGTAATCCTTTGTCAGATGACTCAACAAAAACCATCACTGTTTGTGTGTTGATGTCGATTGCCGCATTCATGCGGGTTACTTTGCCATGCCACACGGCACCGTTTTCGGGCGAGATAATTTCGGCACTATCACCAATTGCAATTAAATTTGCATCTGCAGCGCTAACCGAAAGTCCAACTTCAAAAATATCAGTATTACTGAAAGTGCCAATTTTTTGGCCCGTTCGGATTAATGTACCCGGATTAACATTCGACTCGGTGACTACGCCGGTAAACGGCGCATGAATATTGTATTTTTCAAGCCTTGTTTCCTGATTGCGAATGCTGTAAAAAGAGCTGTAAATTTTCCGCCCCGTAATAAAAAACTTTTCCTTTTTTGATTTTACGGCAGGAAGCGGTTTTAAATTCTTGTCAATATCGAGTGAAGTAAGATAGTTGTACCATTTATTAAACTCATCAGGAAATTCAAGCTTCAGGTCAGGCAGCAGGGCTGTAATTTGATTTTCAAAGTCGCTGCGCTTAGCAAACAGGCCGGCCTTAAACTCGGAATCGTCGATATGAATCATCCGCTCACCTTTGTTAAAAGCAACGCCCGCTTTAAAATCTTTTTTTGATGGTTGTAAAACACCGGTTACTTCCGAAAATATATCAATACGGTTTTTAGCCTTCACCTGCCCCGAGGTAGTTATCACCAACGGTATGGTCCTGTTTTTAACCACCACATAGGGTGCAATAACCTTTGATTTGTTTACCCTTTTTTTAGGGGCTTTTTTCATTTTTGAAATAAAGATAAAGCCAACAACTCCCGCAGCAAGTAGTACAACTGAGAGAATCCATGTTTTTCGAATCGTCATTATTTTTGTTTTGTATTTATAAATTTAATCAGCCGGAACATTATCAATTGCTAAAGCTTTTCATCTGTTTATAATTTTGTAATTGCTTGATATATTGCGTTTTGTTTTGTCATGATTTTTGCCTGCTTCGCGCAAAAATCCCGCCAAAACGGGTCTGTTTTATTTTCTACACCTCGGGTTAACACCCGAGGCTATAAATATTCCGCTCCTCCGGAGCTTATAATCATGCTTCTGTGTGGCGACTTGCCGCCATGAATG
>CAYVWX010000202.1:0-5879 GCA_964455635.1 uncultured Lentimicrobiaceae bacterium
TCCAAATAACAAAAATCAAATAACAAATAAATTCCAAATGTTAAAATACAAAATATCAAAACTTCTTACCAATCGCAAGCTCGCCGCAAGCTCGTCAGGATTTGCAATCCTGACGATGGCAACAAAACAGCTTGTGGTGGTGTGCAGGAAACCATTCGTGAATGGTTTCTACGTTTGTTATTTTGTAGTTACGTCGTGTCATTTACTTTAGGCACTCCAAACTTTAGGCACTCCAAATTCCAATTGTTACTTTTTTCTTAACTTTTCAAAAAATAGCTTTTCCCGCCAAATAGTTTCATATCTTTGCGCATAATTATTTTACTCCTGCCTTAATAGCACATTGCCTGCTTTTATTACTCCGGAAAAACAATAACATTTAAACTTATGACAAGAAAAAAAAACAAACAACGTTTTAAAGGGACCCTTCAAGGCGTAATTCTTAGCGAATTTGCTGAAAATCCGTTACGTCCCTTAAATTATAAACAAATTTCGTTTAACCTCGGTATTCGCGATAAAGCCACACGCAACATGGTTCACCGCGTAATTGAAAAGCTGTTTCAGGATGGCGACCTTATTGAGGTTAAAAAAGGCAAATACATGCTGCCACCTGACAAGCTGGCTCAGTTTGCCAACAAGCACAAATACATTACCGGTACGGTGGAAATGAAAGAAACCGGCAAAGCTTACATTATCTCCGACGAAGGAGGTGATGACATTTTAATTATGCCCAACAACCTTAATCATGCGCTTAATCGCGACCATGTTAAAGTGCTTATTTTACCCAGGCGAAGCGGACGCAAACCGGAAGGACAAATTGTTGAGATTTTGAAAAGAGAAAAAGATACCTGGGTGGGTATTTTTGAAAAAAGCAAAAACTTTGGATTTGTAATCGCCGACAGCAAAACCATGCCTTACGATATTTTTATTCCCCGCGAAAAGATGAACCGGGCCGAAAGCGGTCAAAAAGTTATTGCCAAACTTACCGAATGGCCCGAACACTCCAACAATCCTTTTGGTGAGATTGTTCAGGTTCTGGGCAAACCGGGCGACAACGATGTGGAGATGCAATCTATCCTTTCGGAATATAATTTTCCGCTTTCATTTCCGAAAGAGGTTGAAAAAGAGGCCGATAAAATTAAATACAACCTCACAAAAGATGAACTGAAGAAGCGAAAAGATTTCAGGGATGTCTTTACCATTACCATCGACCCGTGGGATGCCAAAGACTTTGACGATGCACTTTCCATAAAAAAGCTCAGCGAAAACCGGTGGGAAATAGGTATCCACATTGCCGATGTTTCACATTATGTAACACCCGGAACAGCCCTTGACAGGGAAGCATACAGTCGGGGAACGTCCATCTATCTGGTTGACAGGGTAATACCCATGCTGCCCGAAAAGCTTTCAAACGGAGTATGTTCGTTGCGTCCCAATGAAGAAAAATTGACTTTTTCGGCGGTTTTTACTTTAAACAACAAGGCCGAAGTGCTTTCGCAATGGTTTGGAAAAACAGTTATTAAATCAAACAGGCGTTATGCTTACGAGGAAGCGCAGGAAATTATTGAAACCGGTAAGGGTGATTATCCGGAAGAAATATTAACCCTGCACAATCTGGCGGTTGTTTTACGAGCGCAGCGATTCGATAACGGCTCCATCAATTTTAACACCCAGGAGGTTCGTTTTAAACTTGATGAAAAAGGAAAACCTGTTGAAACATACATTAAAGAGCAAAAAGAAGCCAACCACCTGGTAGAAGAGTTTATGTTGCTGGCCAACAAAAAAGTAGCCGAACATGTTGGTAAGGTTGCCGGAAATAAAAAAGCAAAAACCTTTGTTTACCGTATTCACGACGAACCCAATCCTGAAAAGCTGAACACCTTTGTACAGTTTTTAAAAAAGATGGGACACCACCTTAACATCAGCAACCGGCAGGCACTGGCTCAATCGTACAACGATCTTTTTAGTAAAATAAAGGGCAAAGGCGAAGAAAATCTTATCGAAACCATTGCTATCCGCACCATGTCGAAAGCCATTTACTCTACCGATAACATTGGCCATTACGGACTGGCATTTCCCTACTATTCGCATTTTACTTCTCCCATCCGTCGTTATCCCGACCTGATGGTTCACCGGCTGCTTGAACGTTATCTGGCAGGTAAGTCATCGGTAAATAAAGAGGAGTACGAAGAGTACTGCAAACACTCGTCGGATATGGAAAAACGGGCTACCGAGGCTGAACGCGAATCGATAAAATATAAACAGGTAGAGTTTTTACAGGATAAAACCGGTAAAGTATTTGAAGGCGTAATTTCAGGCGTGAGCAAATGGGGGCTTTTTGTTGAGCTTTCGGTTAGCAAAAGCGAAGGCCTGATACGTATGCAAAACATGAAAGATGATTTTTATGTACTGGATGAAGACAACTACCGCATACTTGGCCGCAATACAGGTATGGTATATCGTTTGGGCGACAAAGTAAATGTGTTGGTTAAAAAGGTGGATTTAAGCCGCCGCCAACTGGACTTTGAACTGGTTGACTAACACAGCTTGTGAACCATCTGTATTTCTTAATAGTGCTTCTAAGAAAACGCCAATAATAAAAGGTGGATTTTAAAAAGCATTAATCTTTTACGCAGCGGACACTGCGACCATGATATTTTGGCCAATGACCGTAATACACACGATCATCGTATGCCCCAATGTCAAATTCGAAAGCGTATTCAACACTATGTTGCGAGGAGGTCCACCAATAACCATCTTCGCCAAGGCCCAGAAACTCTCCATTGTTTAAAGGTCCATTGGATATCGAGCCACCGGGAAGTGCGTTAAAGCTGCTGGAATTGGTTCCATTACCACTAATCCATCCGCTGGTGGCTTTTAGTTGTTTACCCTGGTCGGTACCAACCCAGCCTTCGTTGATTAATTCACTTTGGCTTACTCCTAAATTTATCAAAAGGCTTTTCCATTCCTGTTGGCTCGGTAAATGCCATCCCGAAGGACAGGCCTTAAGGGCTGCTTCCCACGTGTAAAGTCGGCCATAAATTTTTCCGTTTTCCGGGTCGTTATCATACCACCACGACTGTATGGCTTGGTAGTTACGTGTTGAGCCGGGAGTTTCGTAGTTCAGGTTCTCCGTAAACCATGTTTGGTTGCTGATGGTAGAGGTTGCATAAACTTGTCCGTCGCGGGTATCGGTATATTTTTCAGGACTAACATTGTTATTGTCGTCATCTTTCTTGCATCCAAATTGTATAGAAATGAATGTTATAATCAATGTAAATAAAAGAAACCTTTTCATGGTAATAATTTTTGTGTTGGAAATATCATTTATCGAAATCAAAAATAGGTATTGGGCCGGGCAATTTTCAAATTAAAATGATAAGTGTATTGGTGTTTTTATTATTTGACTGTATTTATTGATTATTTAGTGACTCTTAACAAAAAGTTTGAATTTATTTCGTGCCTAAATAAAAAGAAAGGTTTTTATTTGCTTAAAAACAATACAACCCCTACAATGCTATTGTTAAAACAGCCTGGCATTAAAGTGCGTAAGTTTTAATAGCAAACCCATCAGATGGGGGTTACCTGCTTTATAATATCGTCGTCAACAGGTTCCGGAGGAGATTCATAGACAGGTGTAAACGCTTTAACAAAAATATATTACTTACAGGAAATTACAAACCAAACTAATGATTACCCTGTTAAATATCAAACTTTTATAAAAGGCAATATGTTTCTAAGTCTTGACGTTTGATGAATTAAGATTGAATCGGTTTTTTACAGTTTAGTAACTTCTCAAATCTGCAAGTCTAACTTTAAAAAAAGTCGCGAATACACGAAAAAACAACTTTACTTAAAATGTTCATTTATAAATAGGGAAATATTTAAGTTAACACCTGATACTGTTTAATATATATGAAGAATTTTATTGTTACAATAGCATTAATCGTATCTTTTTTCGATGGGAAAAGTCAATCAACGATTAGTTTTGGTTTTACGCCTTCTTTAACTCTTAATTTCAATGTGCCTACTAAAGCATCAGGACTTAATGAGTTTAAGCTACAAACAATTTACCCGGATTTTAAAGGTGGCATTACAATGCTTTTTGAACGGAGGAAAATGGGATTTAACCTTGGTTTAAACTACCTTTTTAGCAAGTATGGGTGGAGGGTTACGTATACTGAGAATACAAATAACGGGTATGTTTATAATTTTGATGAGTTAATATTATCAACAGAAAGTTTATCACCGGAATTGACAGTGCAATTTTTGGTTACTCCGTTTTATCATAATAATGCCAAACTGTTTTTTGGTTTTGGGGGTGGATATTCATTTATAACGCATACCCAACTAAATGACCATTCTATAACAGAAATACATTATTCATACTTTTCAAAAGTACTGAAACACAGCCAGGCGGATGTAGGAACGAAAACAACCTCGCCATTTTTAAAAGTTGGCGTATTGGTTCAAACAAGCATTAAAAAAATAGGTAAAATAAATTATGGCATATATTACTCAAACTATTTAAAACCCTTACCTGCAATGCAAGTAGATTTAGTAATTAACGGAACAGATTTTACAAGCAATTTTAAAACAAAACATAGTTACCTCGAATTTTTTATAACATACTATATTTTAAATTTTTCGCAGAGAGGCATTGGAGATAAACTGCATTTGATGAAGTATAAATAACTCCAAACCGAGTAAAACTATCAGGCGTCTATAAAACTTATATCAGTTGTTTCGAGTTTGCTTCCCAAAACATAGTAAACGTATTGTGTCTTAATATTTTATCATCTTCAGGATTACAAATCCTGACGAGCTTGTGTGTTTTAATAGCAAACTCATCAGATGACTCAAAGTCATCAGATGGGGGTTACCTGCTTTATAATATCGTCGTCAACAGGTTCCGGAGGAGATTTATAGACAGGTGTAAACGATTTAGCAAAAATTTATTACTTTTACAGGAAATTACAAACCAAACTATTGATTACCCTGTTAAATATCAAATTTATATAACATTAAAAACTTTTAAGTCATGAAACAGAACAAATTCAATTTTATAACAATAATGGCCCTTTTTGTAATTGCCTTTACCTCCTGTTCACCAACCAGTCATAAAAATAATAACAAGAATCTGCACACGCAAAATTTAAAGGCACTGCCACTGCATTTCGATAAAAAGATTGCAAAAATTATTAACAACCGTATTGTTATGATTGCTAAAAAACACACATTGGCCGAAAAATGGGAAGCACTTATTAACAGCAACACACAGCTAAAAATAAAGTTTGAAACAATCAATATTGAAACTAATGATGGAAATTACTATCTTGTGGGGACAGATAATAAGATACCGGCCGAATCTAAAATAAAACTTGTTCTTGACGGAGGTGTTCTTTATGAAGCCAAATACCTTAAAGAACACTCATTACCTTATGGTAACCAATGTACTTGTTCGGGCTGTAAAGCAACTGATTCGGATAGTGCTGACAAATGCGGTCCAAAACAAAATGCAGACGGGTGGTATTGTAGCCGCTGTTCACAAGGAACTTGTACCAAAACTGTATCTTTTCAACAAGGAGGAATAGTTAATTGATAATTACACCTCCGAAATTGTTGGTGCTGTTAAACGGATACATTTTACTTTAACAAAGTCTATCTTATGCAGTCCATCGTAAATACAATTCATGAATTGTATTTACAAGCAGCCCGTAAGATGACTCAAAGTCATCTGATGGGTTTACCTGAAAAAGGGTTTACAATGAAACTGAAATCTCAAAACACAGGCACCAAAAAACAAATAAATCCGAAATAACAAATTCAAAATTCAAAACCGTTTTGAACATTATTTATTAAAATTTGATGCTTATTTGAGA
>CAYVWX010000203.1:0-5867 GCA_964455635.1 uncultured Lentimicrobiaceae bacterium
CCACAGGGTAAACAAAATTATAAACACATGAAAAAAACACTTCTTTTAATTATTCTGGCGATAATACTTATCCCCACCGGTTGTAAAAAGAAAGAAGAGCCAAAACCCGAGCCACCCAAACCCAATACCGGCGAAGTGATTGTTGCCGACAATACCAAGGTGATGGATTTAACTACCCGTCAGGCTATTGCAAGCATCGATACGGCAAATTATACCTTTGTTTTTAACACCGAAACCGATTTTGTAAAAAATCTTAAGGTAGGCGACATATTGGTTGACAGCACTTCCGACAAAGCTCCTTACGGATATCTGCGAAAAGTAGTCTCCATTGAAGGAACCAAAAGCGGTAAAACCGTTAAAACCGGACAAGCCAAACTTACCGATGCCGTTTTACAGGGAAAAATCGACTTCTCGGCCAATGAGCTTCCCCTTCTGCGCAACCGTATCCGTAAAATGGTGCTCGCTCCCGGGGTGAAATTGCGTAATATGAAAAATAGCGATTTTGCTGTATTTTCTTTCGATTACGATGTAAACATCGGCGACGGAAACAATAAAGTTAACATCTCAGGAAACAGTTTGCTGGATATGGGCATGTTTTTTAATTTTGAATGGAGTTATCAATTATTGCCTTATCCCGATGTTAATGTGGATCTTTTTAAAGCCGGTGTAGAACTAAACCAGCAGAGCGCTATCAATATTAACTGTGAAGCCGGAGCAACACTTACCAAACAATTGGTGTTGGGTACTTTTTATTTCGACCCGTGGACTTTTAGTGTAGGGCCTGTTCCGGTTGTGTTTTTCCCAAAAGTTGAATTAATTTTGGGTGTTGACGGGCAGGTGAGCGCCGTTTTTTCAACGGGAGCTTCCGAAGAGTATCACGGTGCTTTGGGACTGCAATATACCGGCGATAACGGCTGGGGGCCGCTCACCGAAAACAATTTTACCACCGATTATTATGCGCCGTCAATGCAGGGCTCTTCCTCGGTAAAAGCACAGGTTGGCCCCAAAGTAAGTTTAATGCTATACAACGTACTCGGCCCTTATATGAGCCTGTCGGGATGTGCACAACTTCAGGCAAGTTATTATGCTTCAACAGGTAACTGGGATTTGGATTATAAGGCCGGTGCCGATGCAACGGTGGGAATAGAGGTCGATTTGTTTTCGTTTGAGTATGACTGGCACAAAGATTTTTGCCTCTTTAAACAGTCGTTAATGCACCTTGAAGACGAACCCATGGAAACGGGAATATTTTTTAAACAACCGGTAAACGGAAACTGGTATGCCCTGGGAAGCGATTTGAAACTTCAGGCATCTGTTACCGGAGCAACACCTGACAATGTAGTATTTTATGCTGATGGTAATCAAATAGGGTCGGCCTCTTCTGAACCTTATGAGTTTGTCTGGAATACTGACGGCGAAAGTCACGGCTCGCACACCTTAATAGTTACCGATGTAGTAAACGGCGAAGTAGCCGATGCCGATACCGTTACCATCGACTTGCTTTCGGCCAAATGGGAAACTGTTGACTTCAGCTCGTTGGGACAAAGTAACGAAACCTATAATTATGATGTTTATTTTGATGATGAACAGACCGGATACATTGCCGGAGGTTCGGGTTACGGTTTGGGCGGATATTTTCTGAAAACTACCGACGGCGGCCAAACATGGATAAACACTACCGACGGCGAAATATTACCCACCTTTAATCACATGCTACGATTAAACGAAAATGACTATGTGTTAACAACATGGGCGCACGGAACCGTATTTCAGTCGGGAACATGGGATAGAGGATTCGGCTATTATAATGATTTTGGAAATTGGACTGAAACTTATGGCGATTATGATGTTTACAATATGGCACTCAGTTTTAACGGATATATTTTTGCAGTTTCCAAAGAAATTACAAATGATAATTATGTGCTGACAAAGGTTAACACTGCCGATCATTATTTAGATGGGGAGATAGAGATACCTTATGCCGGTTCTGTTCCAAAAGTATATTTTTATAAAGATAAAGGGCTGGTATTTAACCTTGTAAATCCCAATAATATACTGCGTCAATATTATATGATAAGTTATGATAACGGTTCATCGTGGGAAACCAGAGTGCTCAATGTTTCGGGCATTACACCCGAAGATATTTTAAAAGCGGCTTTCTTTATCAGCGACACACACGGGTGGATTGCAGGCAACGACAGCAACGGCCATGCCATCGTTTTAATCACCAACGACGGGGGCGAAAGTTGGGAGAAAGTGGATGTCAACGAACCCTATTCCTTCGGCTCCATCAACTTTATTAACGACAACGAAGGTTATGCTACCGTGAACTCCGAAAGTATATACGGTTACGAAAACAACAAGCTCTATCACACACAGGACGGAGGCTATACCTGGGAAGCAATGGATTTCTCAATGTCGTCGCTTGGCTTACAGCAGGTAAGGTTTTTAAATTACAAACGAGGCTTTGCCGTGGGCCATGGCACTACAGGTTACAGGTTTAGTTTGGAGTAGTAGTAGAAACATTTAAAATTATAACGGGGTTTGCCTGTTTTACCTTAATTAGTATTATCTTAGCATTTGAAAATTATTAAAACACATAAATCGTCCATATCGGTAAACCTAAATACAAAAGCATGATTAAAAAGCTCCGTTAGGAGCGAAATATTGATAGCTCCGGAGGAGCGTAATATTTATAGAACAAAAAATATGACGTACACGTTTTGGCGGGATTTTTGCCCAAAGGAAGCAAAAATCATGACAAAACATAAAATGCAGATTAACAATTCACCCTGTGGAATAGTTGCTTTCAAGTTTCACAGGGTAAATATAAAATTATAAACACATGAAAAAATTAATCTTTACCTCGTTTTTTATTTTAACAACCCTGTGGGGTTTTTCACAAATTACCATCACGAATGCCAACCTTGCTCCCGAAGGGGTTACGGTTATTACGGCAAACGACACGTTGCCCGACAGCACAATCGTTCCCGGTAATGCAGGCTCAAATCAAACATGGAATTTTACAGCCGCTACGGCCGATGTTTTTGACACGGTATATACCGAGCTGCCATCGTGGACACCTTATGCCGACAGCTTTCCCGATGCAAACTATGTTTTAAGGTTAATTTCTTTTGGCGATACTACTTATGCCTACACCGATAAAAACGATGATTATTTTGCTGCTTTGGGTTATGTGGGTAACAACGAAGATTTCGGAATTATGGCTTTACAGGTGATTCCGCAGGAGATTATCATGGATTTTCCTGTGGAGTACGGCAATCAGCGTAGCGAAAACTTTTATTACGAGCAAACGGTGGCCAGTACCATCCCGGGTTCCGATTCGTTGCGTTTTAAAACAAGCAGTGTGAAATCGGTGTCGGTTGATGCGTGGGGAACCATTTCCATGCCCACAGGCAGTTACAACTGTTTGCGTACCGTAACAAATCGAACCGATTACGATAGCGTGTGGTTGCTTTTGTATGGAAACTGGGCGCTTGTTTCCAACGACAGCACACCGTCGGTAACTTACGACTGGTACACCAACGAAACGCTTCCCGGTTTTCATCTGTTTACATTGGAATATACCGACAGCGTTGTTTCCAATGTTTCTTATGTTTCGCAAACCATTGTAGGTATCAAAAATCAAAACAAAATAACGGCCGTTATTGCACCCAATCCCGTTAAATCAACTGCAGTTATCCGCTTAGGCGAAGAGGTTAAAGGCAATGTAAAACTTTATAATCAGGCAGGTGTCTGTGTGGTTAATAAGAGTGTAAACGGCAGGTCGGCAACTTTAAATGTAGAATCGCTGCCCGCCGGAATTTATGTTGTTGTGGTAAGTAACAAACAAGACAATAAGCGGTTTACCGGAAAACTTGTAAAGGAATAGTATAGACTAAAAAAAGAGCCTCCCACGGGACTCGAACCCGCGACCTGCTCATTACGAGTGAGCTGCTCTACCAGCTGAGCTAAGGAGGCTTTTAAACAGGGCTGCAAAGATAGCTGTTTTGTATTATTGTGCAAATTACAATACGGTTTATTGCTGATGTGAGTATATGCAATGTGTGTATAATAATCAATAAATTCCGCTACTATTTGTCGGCAAGCAGGGCCTTTATCCTGTTTTCTAAAACGGCAGCATTGTTTTTCATGGTTAATCCCCGGTAGTTTTCCGAACGGGCTAAAGCCTTTTGTAAATCAAATTCTTTTTGATTTTGATAGTAATAAAGCCCTTTTTGTTTTAAAGTTTCTGCCAGGTATTCTTGTTCGGTTTGCCCGGGGGTGGGAATAAATATTGCTTTTTTACCAAACCACGCCAAATCCATCAGGCTTGAGTAGCCGGGCCGGCAAATAATATTTTTTGATGCTTTAATATATCCTGCAAATTGTTCATCGGGCAGATGAGAAAAAATTTCGAGGTTGCCCATTTTAACATGATGTTTCTCTTCTGTTCGTCCCTGTAAAATGACGGTGCTAAGCCCCGACTGAAAGGCCTGATCTTTCAGTTTTATTTCTAAAATGGTGCGTTGAGGTTCGGGTCCCGAAAGTAAAATGAGTAAATCGATATTTTGTTTCGGCAAAAGGGGTTTTACATACTGAAATCGTGTTAAGGGGCCAATAAAACAATAATTTTTCAAAGGGTATTTTTCGATGTGCGAAAGGGCACCCGAAAGATTATTTTCGTCTTTAACATCCGGTATCCACAGTTCGTCGTGTTTTTTAATGTAGCTGTAAATCATCTGTTTTAGTGCGGGTTTGGCTACCTTACCATATTTAGGAGTCTGGATATTAAGCTGATGGGTGATAAATACGGTTTTTGTCTTTTCCGACCAAAGTTCGTACCTGTTATCTGAAATAACCAAATCGATGTTTTTTTCGGTAATCAATTTTTCCAAAAACAGATGGGCTTTGTCGGCCTGCTTTTTCATTTCGGGAATTTCGGTAATCATTTTTAATACCATAATTCCTTTGGCAGGATATTGAGGAGCATAACCGGGAAATTTAATAACTTCCAGTTGGGGATACCGTCGTTTTAAAAACTCCAAAGGGCGATTGTCGGCACCAACGATAAGATGGATGTCTTTTTTCTTTTTAAGAACTTCAATAATGGGAACAACGCGCGTGGCGTGTCCCAAACCCCAATCCATTGGGCAAACCAATATGGTTTTTTTGTTCTTCATTTACCTTACAAAGCTAATAAAATAGTAATTGTAATGGCTATTAATAATTTACTAAAGTTTCGGACTTTATATTGCAACGATAATCAAATCATTAACGTTGAAATACTTGATGAAACAGGAAGCGAAAATATTCTTAATTAATTGGTAAATAATTAAATATAATACATTTTACATTTTTACGAAAGGATACAACTTTTTGTATGACAAAGAAATTGCGTTTAAAGTATAATCATTTTGCACCTGCCTGTCCTTCGACCTTTCAGACCCCCACCGCACCATCCATCATCGGCCTGAAAGGGCAAGCAGCAGGTCTCCGCTACTCCTTTCAGATCGAAAGCGCCGGCCTGTGTGCAGGCAGTATCTGAAAGGTGGAAAAAACCATCCTTTGCTTTTTAAAAAGCGACCCGTAAAATAAAATCAACTCAAAGTGGTGTTCAGCAAAAATGGTTGGCCAAAACTCAAAAAATCCAATACAAAGCAGAAGTACCTGTCACGTAATAAATGTAAAGTTTATTTGCCAACAAGCCCTAAGTGTGCCATTACAAATAATTCAATCTATTGCCGGGTAAAAATTTACATCTTTTTGTAAATTATTTTGTAAAATACACAGATTGATTTACCTACGGCAAAATCTATAACTTATTTCAATCTTTATTAAACCTTTATCTTATTAATAAAGAGCCT
>CAYVWX010000204.1:0-5861 GCA_964455635.1 uncultured Lentimicrobiaceae bacterium
GGCAGGCGAAAAAATATTCATCACTTTTGCAAAAATAACTCCTCCTGCCGTTGCAACAATAAAAGATAAAGCCCCCAAAATAAAAATTAAAATCGATTGTGAGGTTAAAAATACATCTGCCTGTGTTGAAGCACCTACCGTGAGTCCCAGCAATATGGTTACAATATCTATCAGCGAGGTTCTGGCGGTATCGGCAAGCCGTTTGGTAACGCCGCTCTCCTTTAAAAGATTTCCGAAGAAAAGCATACCCAGCAATGGCAATGCCCCCGGCGAGATAAACGTGGTTAAGATAAGGGCAACGATGGGGAAAATTATTTTTTCGCGTTTGCTTACGGCACGGGTGGGCTTCATACGGATTTTGCGTTCTTTTTTGTTGGTGAGAAGCCGCATTACGGGCGGTTGTATTACCGGAACAAGTGCCATGTAAGAGTAGGCAGCAATGGCAATGGGGCCAATCAGGTTTTTGGTTTGCATGGCATGAACGATGCCGCCGTTGGCAAGTTTTGACGAGAGGAAAATGGCCGTAGGCCCGTCGGCACCTCCTATAATACCGATGGCACCCGCTTCGGGCATGTTAAATCCCAAATACAGCGCACCCAGAAATGTTAAAAAGATGCCTACTTGTGCCGCTGCTCCCAGCAAGATTAATCTGGGGTTGGATATCAGCGACGAAAAATCTGTCATGGCACCTATCCCAAGAAATATTAAGGGCGGATAGATGCCTTTAACGACACCGTAATACAGATAGTTTAGCACGCTTCCCTGTTGATAAATACCCAGCTGAAGGTTGACTCCTCCATCCTGAAAAAAGGGTATGTTGCCAATAATTATTCCGGTGCCTATGGGAACCAGCAACAGTGGTTCGTAATCGAACCTGATGGCCAGAAAAATAAACAGCAAGCCTACGGCAATCATTATCAGGTTTCCCGAGGTGGCGTTTCTGAATCCGGTAAAGCTTACAAACTTTTGAATGCCGTTGAGTATTTCGTTTCCAAAATTTACGGTGGTGTGGCCGGCTGCCGAAACACCCGCTGCCTGCATGGGAGTGGCAAAGCTGTCGGACTGATGAAGAAGCGTGTGGACAATAAACAATATAAGAATAGCGCCGGCTACCGTTAAGGCTTTTTTGTATCGAAGGTTCATGTGTGTCAATTTAAATATTACAACTCAATTTCAAGCAACACAGCATCCTGTAATACCGAATCACCTTCGTTTACCAAAACCGATTTTATGGTTCCTGACTTTTCGGCTTTTAACGTATTTTCCATTTTCATGGCTTCGTATATAAGCAGGTTGTCGTCGGTATTGACTTTGTCGCCGGTTTTAACAAATACTTTCATAATGTTGCCCGGTAGCGGAGCTTTTACTTTAAAGGTTCCGTTTTGTTTTTTTATTTGAGCCGATCCGGGAGGAAGTACAACGGGTTTACGTACCAAAACAGGGGTTTTGGATGTTTTAACCTCTTTTTGAAGCTCCACATTGTACAACGAGCCGTTGACGTCAATTTTGGCAATGCTGTTTTCGAAACTTTTAATTTCTACCTCGTATTCGGTGCCTCTTATAATAAAATTGAATGTTTTCATTTTACTCTTTGCTTTTACAGATATCTGTTTATAAAATAATGATCAATAATTTTTAAATTACCTTGCCGATTTATTCCAACGGTTAATCCCGTAAATTTTTGAACTCCAGGGAGAATAAACTTTTGATATTTTTTTAATGGTAAGCACATTGCTTTCGTCGTCGTGCAAATCGCGGCATAAATAAATGGCCATGGCAATGGCGGCCGCTGTTTCGCCGCTTATGTTAAGGTCGTCTTCTTTTTTTATGTGCCCGGGAAACTTTCCTGATTTGATGAGGGTTTGTCTGGTTTGCCAGTTTAAAAATTTCGACAGGCTGCTAAAAAGGTAATAAAGCAGCAGCAGTGCCAAAAATACGATGGCATATCCCGTAAAGGCAATAACAATTCCTTCTTCAATGGTGACCGGTATTTGAATTTCTGCAATCATTTTAGAGTTGTTTTGGGTTAAAGCGGAATGTTTGAATGTTTTTTAGGCGGGTTTGAATCCTTTTTAGTGGCCAATGTTTGCAATGCTCTGATAACCCTGAAACGGGTATTGCGAGGTTCAATCACATCATCGATAAAACCATAGTGAGCTGCCTCGTAAGGATTTGAGAATTTACGGCTGTATTCATTTTCTTTCTCTTTTAAGTAGGCGGCTTTTTCCTCACCGGTTTTAAGTTTTCCAATGTTTTTGCCTTCGAGTATTTCGATGGCTCCTGCCGGCCCCATCACTGCGATTTCGGCTGATGGCCAGGCGTAGTTTATGTCGCCTCGCAACTGTTTCGAGCCCATTACATCGTGGGCGCCGCCGTATGATTTCCGAAGTGTAATGGTAATTTTCGGAACGGTGGCTTCGCCGTAGGCAAACAACAATTTGGCTCCGTGGATGATGATGCCGCCAAACTCCTGATTGCTGCCGGGCAGGAAACCGGGAACATCCACAAGGGTAACAATAGGGATGTTAAACGCATCGCAAAACCTGACAAATCTGGCTGCTTTGCGCGATGCGTTAATGTCCAATACTCCGGCAAGATAAGCCGGTTGGTTGGCCACTATGCCCACGGGCATGCCATTAAAACGTGCAAATCCGGTTACAATATTCATGGCATAATGCCGTTGGATTTCAAGAAACTCGGCATTGTCAACCACAGAGAAAATTACATCTTTTACATTGTAAGGTTGATTGGGGTTTGCCGGTATTATTTCGTTTAAGATGTCTTCCATTCGTTCGATGGGGTCTTTACATTCTATTAGTGGCGGGTCCTCAAGATTATTTTGAGGGAGGTAGGAGAGGAGTTTTCTTAAAATTAACAGTCCCTCTTCTTCGCTGTCGGCAATAAAGTGGGTAACTCCCGATTTTTTTCCGTGGACATCGGCGCCCCCAAGTTCTTCGGTGGTAATATCTTCGCCCGTAACTGTTTTTGCCACCTTTGGGCCGGTAACAAACATGTAACTGCTTTCGCGACTCATTAAAATAAAATCGGTGAGGGCAGGAGAATAAACCGCACCGCCGGCACAGGGGCCGAATATGGCCGAGAGCTGAGGAATAACCCCTGATGCCATAATGTTTCGCTGGAAAATTTCGGCATAACCGGCGAGGCTTTTTACCCCTTCCTGAATACGTGCTCCACCGCTGTCGTTTATACCGATTACCGGTGCTCCCACTTTGAGCGCCTGATCCATAACTTTGCAAATTTTCCGAGCCATGGTTTCGGAAAGCGAACCTCCGAAAATGGTGAAGTCCTGCGAGTAGATATAAACTACCCGGCCGTCAATGGTTCCGTATCCGGTAACAACACCATCCGTCAGATAATGCTGCTTTTCCAGCCCGAAGTCGTGACTGTTGTGGCTGACAAACATATCGAACTCCTCAAAGCTGCCTTCATCCAATAGCATCTCTATTCGCTCGCGGGCTGTAAATTTTCCTTTTTTGTGTTGCGCCTCAACACGCTTTATGCCACCACCAAGTTTGGCTTCTTCGCGCTTGCTTAGCAGTAACTGAATATTATCTTCTATGGTCATTTGTACAACTGTTTAAATGTTAATATATTAACAGAATAATATAAAAAAATGAGATTCATTTGATTTTAATTCTTTTTATTAAGATGTTTCAGGAGATTTAAATATACATTTCAACCTGTTAAAATACAATTTAGTACAAGGATGTAATGTGTAATTTGTTATCAATTTTTTAAAATACATTATTGCACTCATCGGTATTATTGTTAATTAGTTCACAAAAGTATACTATATCTTAACAGGCTGCTGATTTTTTATGGATAAAATTTATACTTTGGCAGTAATTCAGAATAAAAACAGATAAGAATATTTACGGAATTAGTTGAAGTTGTTTAAGGTTAACATACAAAAGTGTTATTAAGTGGCAGAAACCATTTGCAGGCCGGTTACATCTCTTGTTTTTTTATTTCGCCCGATTTAAGTCTTCTCCAATAGTCATTCAAATCGTGTTTTATTTCGGGAGCCATGATGAGAAGTCCCAGAATATTTGGAATGGCCATTACCAAAATCATCATATCCGAAAACTCCATTACCGTTAAAATATCGGTAGAGGCACCGATTACCACAAAGAGCAGAAACATCAGTTGAAAGATAATGTTGGTTACTTTTCGCGACCCGAAAATCTTTTCTCCCCATCCTCCAAACAGATAGTCAAAGCCTTTTAAGCCGTAGTACGACCACGATATTATGGTTGAAAAGGCAAAAAGGGTAACTGCCACAAGCAGTACATAAGGAAACCATGAAATAACGGAGGCAAAGGCTGCCGAGGTTAATTGTACCCCTTCAAGGCCTTTGGTATTTTCAGAAAATCCGGTAAAAATTAATACCAATGCCGTCATGGTACAAATAACAACTGTATCAACAAAAGGTTCGATGGAGGCTACAATTCCTTCGCTTACAGGTTCGTCGTTTTGCGATGCCGAGTGTGCAATGGCGGCACTACCCATGCCGGCTTCGTTTGAAAAAGCACCTCTTTGAATACCATAAATCATAACGCCTATAATCCCTCCTTTTATGGCTTCGGGTTCAAAGGCGTTGTGAAAAATAAGCCACAGGGCATGTCCCGTATTGTGGAAATTGATACCTATTATAATAAGAGCTGCTCCAATATAAATTGCCGCCATCAGCGGGACAATTTTTTCGGTAACTTTTCCAATGCTTTTGATGCCTCCTATAATTACTGCACCCACTAAAACAGCGAGAAAAATACCATACACCGCACCATAATGCTGAATATCAGGAAAGAAATAGACCAGTTGATTAAAGGCCTGATTGGCCTGAAGCATGTTTCCGCCTCCCACCGAGCCTCCCATTACCGTCAGGGCAAATAAAAATGCAAGAATGATTCCCAGTTTCCCCATGGCGCTGCCTCTTTTTTCCAGTCCCCGTTTAAGATAGTACATGGGGCCACCCGATACGGAACCGTCATTGTTAAATTTGCGGTATTTAATACCAAGGGTGCATTCGGCAAACTTTAACGACATACCCAACAATCCCGCCACTATCATCCAAAAGGTTGCGCCGGGGCCTCCTATTCCTATGGCAAGGGCTACACCTGCAATGTTACCCATGCCCACCGTGGCCGACAGCGCTGTAGTAACAGATTGATAAGGTGTTACTTCTCCCTTTAATCCTTTTTTGGTGTATTTACCTCTTATAATATCGATGGCATGTTTTATACCTCGTAGTCCGATAAATTTTAAATAGATGGTGAAAAATATTCCGCCGGCCAACAGCCAAAGTACTATTAGCCGGAGTGGTGCTTTAACGGGCTTGCCGTTTTCGTCGGTTACAGGTTTGCCGTTTTTATCATAAACATGGTCGTCGTATAGGCCAAGGGCTGAAAACGGATCATAAAAAAGTACTTTTCCAAGTGCTTTTGAAAAAGGGGTAAAACTTTTGTCGATTTTTTGGCTGAATGTTAATGAATCGGAATCGGAAGGTTTTAGTGGCTGTGCATTTAGTACCGGGGCGTATTGCCATGACAGAAGAACGAAAATGGCTAACAGCAATATTTTTTTCATAGGTTTCTGATTATAGATTTTATTGAGATTCAGAGTATATATGTTTCTTGTGCAGTTTTAAAATTGATTTGAATGCGTAGCGAAAAAAAGGATGTTTCATGTGTTTATAATTTTATAATTATCAGATATTCTATTTTTTTATGTTTTGTCATGATTTTCGGCTTCGCCATCGAAAATCACGCCAAAACGGGTAACGTGTTTTTTTTATACCTCGGGTTAACACCCGAGGCTATAAATATTACGCTCCTCCGGAG
>CAYVWX010000205.1:0-5854 GCA_964455635.1 uncultured Lentimicrobiaceae bacterium
GTGCCAAAGGGGTTGATGTCCCTTTTCGGTAATTATACCACTCGTTTCCCCGTTTAAGATTTCTTAGAACACTCATGGGCTTTTCATTTGTCCAGTCGGAAAGCATTAGCACTAATTCTTTATCATAGTCCAGGGTTTTTCTTTTTGGATGAATTACGATAGCTCCATAAACGCCAACTTGTTCTTGCAACATGGTATGTCCATGATACCAATATGTACCCGATTGTTTGATGGCAAACTCATATTTAAACGTGTGACCGGGTTCTATTGGTGGTGTGTTTAAATAAGGCACACCATCATAAAAATTTGGAAGTAACAGTCCGTGCCAATGAATAGAAGTTTCTACATCCATTTCGTTTTTCACATAAATAACAGCATATTCCCCTTCGGTAAATTCTAAGGTCGGACCGGGAATAGTACCGTTAATGGTCATTCCCATCACCTCTTTTCCTGCTTTGTTTACTTTTTCTTTCTTTAAGATAAGTGTGTATTCTTTTATTGGTAAATTGTCAATGTTTCCTTCTATTGACTTTTCTGTTTGAGCATAATTTGTTGGAGTTGAAAACAATATAATTACAAGTACATTAAATAATCTTTTTATTCGCATAATGTTATTTTTTTTATCCCTATTTGAGCCATTTTTTATTAAATATTTTTATTTGTCATTACTTTATTCTAACCTTATAAACGATCAATTACTGTTTTCAATCGTGTTTTAATATCTGGAGCAATTTTTACTTCTTTGCTAAAGTCATAATTTAAATCATTCCTTAATTTTCCTTTTTTATTTTATTTTGTATTTTTACTCTTAACTACATTTTCATTTTATACAATAAATGCCAACTTTTTTATATGGGAATATTAAATGATAAATATGTTCCTCCAATTGTTCCGTCAATATTTTTTAACTCCTTAAGTACAAAAGTGATGTTGTTGCTTTTTTTCTGTTTTTTTAAAATATTCAGGCGCTGTTTGCAAATAGCAATAGCTAACGACTCGTGTTGTTGTTTCGATTGTTTTTTTTGCTTGTTGCCGGCGGTAAGTCCTATTCCGTTATCTTTTACACTAAACCGGATCATAGTATCGACTAACTCATACTTAACAATAATTACTCCTTGTCCGTTAAAGTTTTTTAATCCGTGTTCGATGGCATTTTCCAAAAAGGGCTGGGCAAGCATGGGAGGAATTAAAAAAGTATCGTTATTTAGCTTGTTGTCAACTACTATTTTATAATCGAATTTATTATTAAAACGGATTTTTTGCAGTTTCAGATAAAGCGAAATGGTTTCCAGCTCTTTATCAAAATTGATGTATTCTTTACGGCTGTTATCTAATATCAGCCTGATAAGATGGGCAAAGTCGGAAAGGTAAGTTCCCGCTTCATGAGCTTTTTTTGAATAGATAAAATTTTGAATGGCAAACAATGAGTTAAAAATAAAATGGGGGTTCATCTGAAGCCGAAGCAGTTTCATATTCAGATTGCTGTTGGCCAAGGCTAACTGCGTTTCTTTGAGGCGGATATGAATAAATAGCAGGATTATTAATAAAATGGTTGCCGTAAGGGTAATTACAAACCACCATCGTTTCCAAAAAGGGGGCCAAATGGTTATATTACACCCTGCAATATCGGGATATTGATTTCCCAACTTGTCTTTTACCATAATCTTAAAGTGGTATTTACCGGGTGGTACATTGGTAAAGCTGGCTTTTTGTTCTTCGGGCATACTTATCCAGTCTTTGTTGAAACCACTTAATTTATAGTAATAATTAAAATGTGAACTGTTCCATGCATTAGAGCCTATATTGATCGAGAAAAAATTCTCTTTGTAGGTTAGCTCGATGTTTTTCAGTGTTTCTGTATTTGCAATTTTAGTTTTATTAAAAACCATCAAAGAGGATAAAAAAACATGTGGTTCAGGTATTGACAGGTTTACTTTGTCCGGATTGAAAATTGCTATGCCATTCTCTCCTCCAAACATTAATCTTCCATCTTTTAGTTTGATGCCTGCAGCATTGTTTTCGGAGAATAAAAGTTTTACATGAGAGGAATAGTTGATAAGGCTTTTATTAATCAGATTTAGTTTTAGCAGGCCTTTTTCCGTCATCAACCAAATGTTGTTTTTATTTTCAGGCAGTACGGCATAAACATCAGGCGTGTTAATATTAATAATGTCAATGGTTTGATTGTTAATATTGGCGGTATATAATTTGCCGGCACTTATCCAAATACGGCCGTAGTTATCGTTTGTGATGTCAAATATTTTTGCTTCGGGTACTTGTTTACCGGGTGTTTTGCTGTATAAATAGCTGAATGTTGTATCTGTATCGGGCATATAAACAAAAAGGCCTGTTCTTGTGCAGCCTGTCCATATATTTCCTAAACTATCTATTTCTAAAGCAGTGATTCTGCGTGAGAGAAAGCTGTTTTGGAACTTATTTTTTAACGATTTTCCGAACTGCTCTTTTTTTGTATCAAACGGAGTTAGTCCGGAACCTCCCCAAAATCCAAGATATAATTTTCCGGATTTGTCAAAAACCATATCACTGTACCAATCGGAATTGGTGTTGTTTTTATTGTAAGTGTAGAGCGTAAAGGATTTTTTATGGGGATGTAAAACCCCAAATCCTTTTCCTGCCCATAATCCACAGTAAAGGTTGTTGTTGGCATCAAGTTGTAAAGCTCTGATTTTTCCCGAAGGCAGACCTTTGGTATTGGAGGGGGTAAAATGTTTAAAAGTTTGTTTTAAAGGGTCAAATTTTTCAATTCCGTTTGATGTGCCTACCCATACCATTCCTGTTGTATCCTGCACAATTGCAGTAACAGAAGATGATACCGGTGTTTCATCAACGGCCGGAATATGAAAATAGAATCGAATGTCTTGGTTGCCTGTTTTTAAAACAGATACGCCGTTACCTGTGGCTACCCATATTTGATGATAACTGTCTTCAAAAATATCGGTAACATAATTATAAGCCAACGAGTTTGGGTCTTCTCCGTTTGGTGAATAGGTAATCATTTTGCCTGTTTTCGGAAAATAGTGCAAAATACCGTTGGAACCTGCAAACCAGAAAGTGCCCTTATGATCGAGGGTAGCAGCCCATGATGAGGTGCGCATGAACGTATTGAATTTTTCTGTTTTGTTGTCGTAACAATATATTCCGTCGGTGGAGCCTACCCATAAATTATTGTCGTTGTCAACTAACAAAAACCCCGTATCGTAGCCTCTTTTAACTCCCGGTATTTCTTTGTAATGGCTTGCTTTTATACTTTTGGCTTTGTTTTCGTTTTTGTTCAAAATATAGGGGCCGATGCCTCGTTCGCCAAACCAAATATTGCCCTTGTAGCGGCATATCGACCCATAATTGTAATAGGGTTGTGAGGTTGGATTGAACTTGATTTTTTTGAGAACTTTTAAAGTTTTTAAATCTATTTTCCATAAAAAGCCATTCAGTGTAGTCATCCAAAGCAGTGTATCGCCTTCTGATATTAAGGTTCTTACATGATACTTATTTAATTTTTTATTTACTGTATCGCTCCCAAAAACAGTATTAAAAGTACCTGTGTTGTAGTTGTAAAAGCAAAGCCCGTTATCGGTTCCTACCCATAACCTGCCAAAATAATCGGTTGTAATGCAATTTACCTGTGAGGATGGTAACGACCCCGGAGTCCAGTCGTTTATATACTTTATGGCCGTTTTGCCATCGAAACGGATAAGACCTTTGTTTCCGGCTAACCAAATATATCCGTATTTATCCTGATTAATTTTTACAATTTTGTGGTTCTCTCCAATCATGCTTGAAAAATTTGTAAACCGTGCATAAATATTTTGATGCGTGTGCGTAATTATTGGAGTATTTTGACCCTTGCAGATTGTAAAAAAACCGGTAAATAAAAAAAACAAAAGCAGTTTCCTGAATAGATTAAAATAGGCAATTAAATGAACTGAACGAATCATATAAGAATTAATAACTTGTTACAAAAGTAATTAAATTGTTACTTAGCCCCTATAAAAAAGGTAGTTCTTTAAGAAAAACCAATTAACCATGGCTATAATGGTAATGTATGGTTTAACGCGGTATTTATAGTTTATGGAAGAGGTTTGTGTGCTCACTAAAGAAATCACGCTTTAATTCTTGCTGAATTTAGCCGGCTTTTTAAAGAAGAGTGCCTTGTAATAACCCGAGTGTTAATACTTAATAAACTTTCCTCTGTAAGTGCTGTTGTTTGAGGTTATTACCGTAAAATAGTTTCCCGGTATCAGGTTGCTTATATTAATACTGTTACTTGATTTGGGAATGTAGCCCTGTTTGACCGGTCTGCCGGTAACATCAAATATTTGATACTGTTTTTGCAGGTTTTGTAAACCGTTAAAACGGATTTCGTTTTGGGCGGGGTTTGGGTAAAACAGGATTTTATTGGCTGAAGATGATAAATTTTTTGGAGTACTCACATAAGTGTATGAATAAAAATAATAAAATGTTGATATGGGCATGCCGTGATTGTATATCTTTTTCCACATTAAGCCGTCATCATTGTAATAATAATAGGTAACTGCATTATAGCAGCAATCCTCAAACTTTATTAAAAATCCATCTTCATCATAGGTATATTTTAAAATGCTTTCAGGGTACCAGCCTTCGGTAAATTTCATATACTTAGCATATCTTATCAATCTGTTTTCTCCATCATAATAATATCGATATCGCATTAACGGAGTGGTATCATTGTTTTCATCTATGTCAAAAAAGTCATCACATTTTAATGTTGTATCTCCTCCCGTTAAAGAATCGTCGGCAAAGTATATTTTATCCAAATACAATCCCCACGGTCCATGTTCATGCACATAGGTTGTGTCGGAATTTGAATAATCATATTTTCTAATAACGGTATCTGTATTTTCGGGGTACCCATATGGCCAGTCAATTCTAAGCACCGAATCAACCGAAAAATCTTGTAAAAAGATGGTGTCATTCCAGTATTCATTCTCCCAGTCCCCACTTTCATCATACCATTCCTGAAATAATCGAGAGGTTTCTTTTGCTTCGGGTGGTTTTAATGTGTCAATAATACGCTGGCCGTACAGCCATACGCCTGAATCAAAATCCCAAAAGCTGGATGTTTGAATATAGGTAGTGTCGTTGTAACCGTATTCCCATTTGTATTTTTCGCTCCAATCGGTTTCAAAAGTATATTTGTTTTCTGTAAGATGCTCTGTTAAACGGTGGCTGTCGTCGTAATATTCGTATTCTTTCCCCGTACAATACCAGTCGGCAGTATCCGGAAAACTGTTTTTGTTGGTAAATTTATTAATAAATTTAAGCTGATTAAAATCATTGTAATAGTAGTAACTTTTTCGTATTGTATAAGTTCCGTAGCCCATGGTGGTTGTTTCGCGTACGGAATCCAAAAGAAAACCGTCTTCTTGTGCAATGGCCAGGGGATGAAACATTAAAGATAGAATTACAATAACAACAATAGTAAAGGTAGCATGTTTCATCTCGGTAGGTTTTTTTTGATAATTGTATATGCTGTCAAAGTTAGGCAATATTTTTTAAATCGTCAACCGACCTGTTATAAAAAGTTTGGAATGCCTAAAGTGCCTGGAGTGCCTAAAGTATTGAAGCACCAAACACAAAATCACAAATCTCAAATAAGCATCAAATTTTAATAAATAATGTTCAAAACGGTTTTGAATTTTGGATTTTAGATTTCGGATTTATTTGTTTTTTGGTGCCTGTTTTTTGGAATTTCAGTTTCATCGCAAATTCTTTTTCATGTAACCCATCTGATGACTTTGAGTCATCTGATGGGCTGCAATGATTGTATTGAAAAAATACTCCTTGACGACTAAAC
>CAYVWX010000206.1:0-5841 GCA_964455635.1 uncultured Lentimicrobiaceae bacterium
GGAATAGTTTTCAAATTCCTCGTCGTATTTGCTAATCCCGGAGTACTTTCAGAAACCTTTCAGAGTCGTGTTTGCACAACGGTGAATAAACATTTGCCAACCGCCGGCATTGGCTTAACAAATTCTTTATTTTTGCATCTTCACCAACATGAGTTATGTATTTTATTCATCCCGAAATATTGTGGGGGCTTCTGGCACTGCTGATACCGTTAATTATTCATTTGTTTAATTTCCGGCGTTACCGGAAGATGCCTTTTAGCAATATTGAGTTTTTAAAAAATATTACACAACAAACCCGAAAGCAAAACAAGTTAAAACACTTGATTGTTTTGTTGTTAAGGATGACTGCCATAGCCATGATTGTGGTTGCTTTTGCCAATCCGCGCCTCCATGGAAAGGGTGAAAATATTCATTCGAAAGTTAAAGCGGTTTATATCGATAACTCTTTTAGTATGATGGCCGAAGGCGAAAACGGGATGCTTTTTGAAAATGCCCGTCAACTGGCATCCGAACTGGTAAAAAATTCGGGACGCGACCAACGTTATCTGTTGCAAACAAACGATTACTCATCAGGCAAACAACTTTTAAACCGTGATGAGATTGTTAAAGAGATAGACCATTTAAAAATATCACCTTCTGCCCGAATGTTGTCCTCTGTAAATCAGCGACAGCGAAAACTGTTGAAAAAATTAAAAGCCGTTCAGTCGTACTGGTTTTCCGATTTTCAGCAAAACAGTGCCGATTTTAACCACTTTGCCCTCGACACAACGGATGAATACTATTTCTTTCCGTTAGAGCAGGTTCAAAATAAAAATATTTACATCGACTCGTGTTATTTCACCAAACCGTTGGTACTGCCCGGCAAACAAGCCGAAATTAAAGTGGTTCTCGTCAATTCTTCGGCAGCTTCCTACGAAAAGGTTTTACTTACCCTGACCATCGACGGGGTTCAGCGCGCCGTTACCGGTGTTGACCTGCCTGCCTATAAAAAGGTAGTGGTACCGTTGGAATTTACAACAGAAAACAGTGGTTGGCAGGCCGGAAAATTATCCATCGAAGATTATCCCGTTACTTTTGATGACAACCTCTTTTTTACTTTTAAGGTCAACAGTCGCTTAAAGGTGCTGGATATTTTTTCAAAAAGCGGCAATCCCTATTTTTCAGCGTTTTTTAATGCCGACAGTATCTTTTCCTATACTGAAAAATCTTATTTACAACTCAACCCTGCCTCTTTTTCAAAATATTCACTTATTATTTTAGATGCGTTGCCCGAAGTAACCAGCGGATTGGCAGATGCACTGTTAAAGTTTGTAAATCAGGGTGGTAATCTTTTATTTGTTCCTTCCGGAAGTGATAACCTCGATGCCGATAACAGGTTTTTTAAGTTATGGCATATAGGTAGCTTTGTAGCGTCTGATACTGCCGGCACAAGAATAACAGGAATTAAAACCGGCGATCCGCTGTTTAAAGCCGGCCTGGTTAAGGTTCCTGAAAATGCTGCGCTGCCTGATGTTCGTTTTCATTATAAAATGCAACAAAGCGCAGCTTCGGCAACGGTTAGCCTGATTTCGTTGTTAAACGGCAACGATTTTCTGGTCCGTAAAAAAACGGGAAACGGCTCATTGTATGTATTAACCGCACCTGTTACAAAAGAGACTTCCGACTTTGTTTTTAACCCTTTGTTCGCTTCCGTTTTGTACGGTGCTGCCATTACTTCCGGCAAAAAAAGCAGCCTCTATCATTTTATGGCCGACAACCTGCAACTTACGGCACCCGTTACGCCATCGTTTGGCGCCGACAGGGTAATAACATTAAAGCAGCTGACAGGCTCCTACAGCTTTATCCCCGGACAACGGCAACAGGCAGGCAAACTGCAACTTCAACTTTACAACGGAATTACCGAAGCAGGTATTTATAAGGCAACAGCAGAAGATTCGGTACTTTTTTTACTGGCTTTTAACTACAACCGCAATGAGTCGGACATGCATTTTTACGGAAGACAAAAACTGGACAGTTTGTTAAAAAACAGTCCGCTTAAACACTATACGGTAACAGATGGAAAAATGAACAATGTTGCAGAAGTTATCAACCAACAGCAAAAAGGAGCTCAGTTTTGGAAGCTATTTATTATCTTCGCAGCTTTATTATTACTGGCCGAAGTTGTGATACTGCGTTGGTGGAAATAAGTAAAGTAGATTTTTGGTATGAGCCACATGGATGATATAGAAGGAATGGACAAGCAGTTTCCCGGGCAGAGTCAGGGAGACGGACACCGCACATTGCATTTGAGCGGAATGTACAAAAACTGGTTTCTCGACTATGCTTCGTATGTAATTCTGGAAAGAGCTGTTCCCGATATTAACGACGGCCTTAAACCGGTTCAGCGTCGTATCCTGCATGCTATGTACCGGCTCGACGACAGCAGGTTTAACAAGGTTGCCAACATCATTGGCCATACTATGCAGTTTCATCCGCACGGCGATGCCTCCATTGGCGATGCACTGGTACAGTTGGGACAAAAAGATTTGCTTATCGAAACCCAGGGAAACTGGGGTAATATTCTTACCGGCGACAGTGCCGCTGCACCCCGTTACATCGAAGCCCGTTTGTCGAAATTTGCCAAAGAGGTTGTTTTTAATCCGAAAACAACAAAATGGAAACTATCCTACGACGGGCGTAACAAAGAGCCGGTTTCGCTGCCTGTAAAATTTCCGCTGTTGCTGGCCCAGGGTGTTGAAGGAATAGCCGTGGGGCTGGCTTCAAAAATTTTGCCTCACAATTTTAACGAACTTATCGACGCCTCTATTCGTTATTTACAAGGAAAAGACTTCGACCTGCTCCCCGATTTTCAAACCGGTGGCATGGCTGATTTTTCGCGCTACAACGAAGGGCTTAGAGGTGGAAAAATACGACTCAGAGCCCGTATCCGTCAGGAAGATAAAAAAACACTGGTGATTACCGAAATACCTTTTACCACCAACACCGGATCGCTAATCGATTCAATTGTGGGCGCCAACGATAAGGGGAAAATAAAGATTAAAAAAATTGATGACAACACCGCCGAAAAGGTGGAAATTGTTATCCATCTGGCCACCAACGTTTCGCCCGACCAAACCATCGATGCCCTGTATGCCTTTACCAACTGCGAAGTGTCTATTTCGCCAAACTCCTGCGTTATTGCCAAGGACAGGCCTGAATTTTTGTCGGTTAAAGAAATACTTAAATACAACACCGACCATACTGTTGCGTTGCATAAAATGGAACTTGAAATCAGAATGCAGGAGTTGTTGGATCAGTGGCATAACTATTCGTTGGAAAAAATATTTATCGAAAACCGGATTTATCTTAAAATTGAAAAGTGCGAAACCTGGGATTGTGTTATCAATACCATTGACAAAGGGTTGGAGCCCTTTAAAAAACTTCTGAGACGCGAAATTGTAAAGGAGGATATTGTACGGCTTACGGAAATAAAAATCAAACGAATCTCTAAATACAATGCCTTTAAAGCAGAAGAGCAAATAAAAGCCATTGAGGCCGAAATGGAGGAGGTTCAAAACCACCTGAATCATCTTATCGAGTACACCATCAACTACTTTAAACAAATAAAAAAGAAATACGGCAAAGGGCGTGAACGCAAAACCGAAATCAGAAGCTTTGATACCATTAATGCCAACATGGTGGCAGTGGCAAATCAAAAGTTATACGTCAACCGTCAGGAAGGTTTTGTGGGTACTTCGCTTAAAAAAGATGAGTTTGTTTCGGAATGTTCCGACATTGATAACATTATCGTTTTTCGTGATAACGGTACTTTTCAGGTGGTAAAGGTAGCCTCCAAACTATTTGTGGGCGAAGGAATTATTCATGTAGCTGTTTTTAAAAAAAATGACGACCGTACCATTTATAATATGATCTATCGTGATGGAAAACGGGGTAACTATTTTGTTAAACGGTTTGCGGTAAAAGGGGTAACGCGCGAGCGGGAATACGACCTCACACGAGGAACCGACGGCTCGAAGGTGGTTTATTTTACTGCCAATCCCAATGGAGAAGCTGAAATTATAAAGGTTAACCTGCGCCCTCGTCCCAAGCTGAAAAAACTTCATTTCGATTTTGATTTTAGCACCCTTGCCATTAAGGGACGCGCTACAAAAGGCAACATCATTACTAAAAATAGCATCAAAAATATTGTTAAACGCGAAGAGGGTGTGTCAACTCTTGCGGCACGCGATATTTGGTACGACGATACTGTTAGAAGACTAAATACCGGAGAACGTGGTACCTATCTGGGCGCTTTTAAAGGTGACGATAAAATTATTACCATCCTCTCTACCGGCGAATTTAAACTTACTACTTACGACCTTCAGACCCATTTTGATGACAGTATGGTACACATTGAAAAATTTGACCCACGTAAGATTCTAACAGTGGTATATCTCGACGGCCAACAAAAACTTTACTATGTTAAACGTTTTGGTATTGATGCCGAAACCACTGTAAACAACAAATATCTGTTCATTCCCGACACAAAAGGCTCGAAAGTTATATTGTTTTCACTCGATTATTTACCGCGTTTGGAAATGGAAATTGTAAAACGCGATGGCAACGAAATGGAAGTGGTTCTGCTGGCCGATTTTATCGGAGTTAAAAGTTACAAAGCCAAAGGAAAACGCCTGAGCAATAAAGAGGTGCGGAAAGTTAAGTTAATCGATCCCCTGCCCTATGAACCCCCTGTTGACGAGTCTGAGTATATAGAGTCTGACGAAAATATTCCGGAAGAAAATCCCGGGTTTTCCGAAACCGATTCCGAACCTGAAACAGAATCTCCCGCCATTCCACTGTTTGACGAACTCCCTCCGGTTGTTGACGATTCGAAGCTCCAAAAAAAGAGCTCCAAAAAAAGTAAACCGTCCGATAAAAAAAATCCTCCCGATACTCCCCCGGATGAAATCCAGCAAATGGAAATCGATTTTGATTAGTAAATACAATTCATGAATTGTATTTACACGGCATGAAACAACAAAATTGGTTTTTGCAAACATTAATTTTTCCCATTTATCCGAACAGAAAAAATTACGCCAAAAAATGTTGATTCCTTCTCGTCCTCGTCTGTGACGGGGATGCAGGTTAAAATTGTTTGTATAATCATGCCGGATGATGATTTTGTAAATCCTGATAAACCCAACAATAATAAAACGGACAATTTTGTTTTATTGAAAACCGTAAATACAATTCATGAATTGCATCTTCTATCATTATAAAACGATGTTGGGTGGAATTAAAAAAAACGAAATATTTTTGACAATCTTACCAATATTTGGTATATTTGCATTAAATAAAGAATAATATTATGAGTAAAAATACATCAATATCGTTAGGCAGTTACTTTGACGAGTTCGTTCAAAGTAAATTATCGGGCGGCAGATATAAAAATGCCAGTGAAGTTATTCGAGCCGGATTGAGATTATTGGAAGAAGAAGAAAATAAGGCTCTTGTTTTAAGAAATGCCATTCAGGAAGGAATTGAAAGTGGTATTGCCGATGATTTTAATTCAAAATCCTACTTGGCAGAATTAAAAGAAAAAAGAAAAATTAATGGCTAAATATATTTTCACAAACAAAGCTGTAGAAGATATATCTGATATTTGGAATTATACTTTTGATAATTGGTCAGAAAATCAGGCTGATAAATATTATCATATGTTACTTGATAATTGTCAGATGATTGTTAAAAGACCAAACATTGGTAAAAACTATGATAATATTTTAAATCAATTATTTGGTCATAAAATTGGTCGTCATATTATTTTTTATAAAATAGAAGGTAACAGGGATATACTGATAA
>CAYVWX010000207.1:0-2664 GCA_964455635.1 uncultured Lentimicrobiaceae bacterium
ACAAAACCGGAATGCAGGTTCAGGTATCTTGCATTTTATTTTGTGTTTGCGGTGAGGAATAGTTGCGTTGAAAATTTCCGGGGTGAACTTGTTTACGGGACTTTTTACTCTTTGAAATTACCTGCGGCTGAAATGTTTATCTTTGTCCGTAATATCAAAAAAAAATGTCAACATTAAAACTTCCTCCCAATCATTTACGGTCGGTTTCGGCATCGGTTTATCTTGTGGAAAAAACCATCGACGAGCTGGAGAATATGCTTCTGGCGGACAGCAATCATCACACCTACGAAACAGTAAACGACCTGACTTCAGTAAAAAAAGAACAGTTGCTTACGACTTTCCAAAAAATTAGAGAGCAGGTTCTTCAGCTAAAATTAAAGTATGGCCTAAACCGCGAAATCACTTATATGAGTCGCATTTTAAATGCACGTAAATCGAGAATGTGGGAAATTATGAGCGATACCACCTCAAAGCGAATGAAAGGCTATGGCGATTTGTCGCAAAGTACGGCCACAGCGCTGGATGAGGATATAAAAGAGCTGACGGAGCTAATCCATCAGCTTTGAAGTATGCTTGAAACAGATTTGCTAATTGTAAATCAGTTTTTTAACAATTTTTCTGTTGCCGGTATTTATTTGTAACAACACAACGCCTGTAGGAAAATCTCCGGGCAGATTAATGTTTAAATGATGCTCTCCGGGTTGTTCAATTGTGGTGGGGTGTAACACTACCTTTCTGCCCGACAGTGAATAAACACTGATTTCCACCGGTTGTTGGGCACTCAGCGAATACGAAACTTGCAAATCTTGATGGAACGGATTAGGGCCAACAACAAAGTGTGTTAACGTAACCTGATTAATTCCGGCCGTAATGTCTTCATGAACCAGTAAGGTGCTTAATTTGGTGTGATTATCAGTAACAGCAAAAGCACCGTAAAAAACAACATCTCCGGTACCTTCCGGCGGGGCTGTCCAATTAAAGACCCAAACGGCAGGGTTGTTATGATTTGTGGTTGAATGGGTAATATAGGCCCCGTTTCCGGTGAGTTTGCTGCCGCTTCCGGGAGCCAGGGTTCCCAAAATGTCACCACCAAAATTTTGCGGTGAGATTTCAAAACCTTTTTTACCGCTTCCGCTTAAAGTTGCTGTTATTTCATAGGTATCGCCGGGAATATATCCTGTTTCGGGAATGGTACTTGTAATTATATTGGTGAGTTGTTGAGGTGTCCCGCCGTGACAGTGTGTGCAATTTTTACCGTCAGCCGGCGAGCCGGTGTAACCTGCCGGAGCCCCTGACGGATAGAATACTCCTAACCCCGAAAAACTTGAAAAAAATACTAATAATAAAATCGAAACTGAAAAAAGTAAAACGGTTTTTGTTTTCATAAGACTTAAATTTTTATTTTCTACAAAGATATTTTTTTCTTTTTATATAACTAGTGCTTGTTTGAAAACTGCCTTTTTTCGTAGTGGTTTATAAAAAATGTCAAGAACGAGGCTTGCGAAATGCTGAATGTCAAGAAGGGTTTTTCATGAAAAGCCCCTACATCGTTTTAATCATATAATATTGTAGTATAACGCCCTAAAAGATATTTGTCTTGCAAAGGTTGTAAATTACGCTATCGTATTATTATCTTCCCTTTGGCAGTTTTACCGTATTTGTCGGTAAACTTATAAAAATAGATTCCGGGTTGTTTGCCGGATAAATCAATTGAGGTTTTGCGGTTTACCGATAAAACGTTCATTAAGGGTACTCCCAGACTGTTATAGATTACTATTCTGCCTTTGCCGCCTGATTTTACTTCAAAAGTAAATATTCCTCCTGAAGGATTGGGAAATACACTTACCTCTGTAAGATCGTTGTGAGTTTTTACCGCTCCTATCATATCAACACATCCGGGACGGGACATTATGGGTGTGGAATCAATTTTTACCTCAAAGGCATTCAGCATACCGGTGGTATCAGTTGTAAAAATTAGGGTATCGGTCAGTAAAAAATAGGATGTGTCGGGAAAAGAATAATTCCAAACACAAAAACCACTGTCACCCAACGAATCAAGTTGTATAAAACCTATTTCACCATCATTGTAATTCCTCTTTTTTACAATGTAAAGGGGCCCGATACCCATTACAAAATATTCACCGGCAGCTGTTTCAACAACATCTTCCACGCCTATTACAAGTTGTTTGCTAAACAACAAATTTCCAACAGAGTCTGTTTTGTATAAAGCTCCGTCCGAGATATCAATACCATTCACAAAAACAAATCCCCCGTCGGAGGTTTGATGTAAACGACTGTCGGCCCCTGTGTTAAACGATGCCCACATACTGCTATAACCTCTGACCCACAAAACGTTTCCTTCAATATCTGTTTTTACAAGGGAAGGCCAACCATTAACAGTCGATTTTAATACAAATTGGTTATTAATTACCATAACATCTTCAAACATGGTAACAGATTTGTCCCCGGTGTAATATTCTTTACTCCAACAGATGCTTCCACTGCCGGAAAGCTTAAGTAAAAAAGATTTTTCACTATCCCACGAATAACCTGCAACAATAAAGCTTGTGTCGTTAACCGGTTTAACCGATGAACCTTGGTAGTTTATCTCTGCTTCAAAACTTTTCGACCAAAGCAGGTTTCCCTCTTTTGTTAATCGTGCAA
>CAYVWX010000207.1:2764-5834 GCA_964455635.1 uncultured Lentimicrobiaceae bacterium
CATCATAAATCCGTCTTTTTCATTAAAATCGCCAACAGTAAGGTATCCTCTGTCGGACATAGGAACCATGGAGTATCCCCGGATACTTGTTTCTTTTAGTTGTGAAACATGTACGTTTGAAAAGGTGGTTTGTTGCGGAAACACTTCCCCTGAAAGTGAGATAAACAAGATAAAAAGGTAAAGATTTTTCATGACATTTTGGTTTTGAGGTATTCAGCTAAATTACAAATCCTGACAAGTTTTGGTTATACATTATATCTATCGGACAGATATTTAAGCGTTATAGTTGCAAATCCGAAACAGATGAAACGTGCTCTGTTTTTGTATTTTAACATCGTCAGGATTACAAATCCTGACGAGCTTCGGTGGTTTGTTGGTTGTGACAATGGAATATTGAAAATATATACAGTAGGGGGTTTTCACGAAAACCCCCTACATTTAAACCCCTATGGCAACGAAAGCTCCACATTACCGCCCGAAATAATGATGCCCACCTTTTTATTTTTTACTTCAATCGTATGCTCAAGCACTGCGGCAAAAGGCACTGCCGAAGAAGGTTCGATAATAATCTTCATTCGCTCCCAAATAAGTTTCATGGCTTTTTTAATGGAATCTTCCGATACGGTAACAATATCGTCAACCTCATTTTTAATAATTTCAAAATTAAGCACTCCCAACGATGTTAACAATCCGTCAGCAATGGTTTGAGGATTTTCGGAAGGGATAATTTTACCTGCTTTAAACGAGCGGTAAGCATCGTCGGCACCTGCCGGCTCGCAGGCTGTAACTTTTGTTTTGGGACTAAAATATTTTGCTGCCAAAGCGGTTCCCGCCAGCAGTCCGCCACCACCCACGGGGGCAAGTATTATATCCAACCCGGGATGCTGTTCAACAAGCTCTTTGGCGGCGGTAGCCTGGCCCGCCACTATCTCAAAATTATCGTACGGATGTATTTCAACGGCTCCGGTTTTGTTAATCACCTGTTTTAAAGTTGATTCACGGGCTGAAAGGGCAGGCTCGCAAAAGGTAATTTCGGCTCCGTAGCCTCTTACGGCATCTATTTTTACTTTCGGGGCGTTGTTTGGCATCACAATGTATGCTTTTATGTGGCGGAGTGAAGCTGCCCTGGCCAGCGCCTGTGCATGGTTTCCCGACGAATGGGTAGCAACTCCGGCGGCGGCATCATCGTCGGAAAGCGAAAACACTGCATTAACGGCCCCTCTTGATTTGAATGCTCCCACCTTTTGAAAATTTTCGCACTTAAAAAAGAACCGGCAGCCGAACATCGCATCAAAGGTTTGCGATGTAAGTACCGGTGTATAATGCACAAAAGGCTCAATCAAACGATGAGCCTTTTCGATATCGGTTTTTGATGGTATGCTAATTGTTTGCAATGGCTTTTTTCTCCTCTTCAAGTTTTGCAATTTCAACAATTTTATCAGCAGCTTTCGAAAGCATTCTGAATATTTGCTTGCAGTCGGATAATCCGCTGTTGTATGGATTGGGAACCGTTTTGTTTAATCCGGGTTCAAGTAAATTCATTAAATAATCAACTTTGGCTTTGTCAATATCATTTCTGGTAAGTTCCATAACATCCCAATAATTTTGGGTATCCATTACATATATTTTGTCGTAAATATCAAAATCTTTTTTAACGAAGATTCTGGATCTGCCATCCACCAATACCCCATGTTCGGCTCCTGTATTTACTGCTCTGGGGTCGGGTGGTTCGTTAATATTAAACGATTCAAAGCCTGCCGAATCAACCAAACCGATGATGTTGTTGTCAATAAATTTCCTTTTTAATATTGCCTCTGCCATGGGTGAGCGGCAAACGTTCTGTAAATCAACAAATAAAACATTCATAATCTTCCTCCTTTTTTTGTTTTTAAATATACGAAAAAAATGCGTTGTTTGCAATATTTTTTAAAACTATTTAAGAATATTTATCGAAATTGCCACCACTCAATGTGGCACTATCATTACTGTTTCCTGAAAAAAACTTACTGTTTTTAGTTAATAACCTCGGCCTGTTATCTCTTGATCTTCTGCATCTTTACGATAGAATACTGAACCGACCGAGTAACAAAACGACTTACGTAATTAAGGCCTTACAATAAAATTTTAACGGGATTAAAAATAGTGTTCATATTTTTTATCTTTGCTGTTTGCAATTAAAACATCTGTAATGAGTATTATAAAAATTTTAGACAGGGAGTTTGAAACTTTCATCAGCTACGAACAAATTGATGCAGCTATTGGTAAAATGGCAGTGGTATTAAACAGGGAGATGAAAGAGAAAACCCCGATATTTTTGGTTATTTTAAACGGCTCGTTCATGTTTGCCGGCGACCTGATGAAAAAGCTTGATTTTCCGTGTGAGTTGTCATTTATTAAGCTGGCTTCCTATTCGGGTACGCAATCTACCAACAAAGTAAAAGAGTTAATTGGTTTTAATCAGGATATTAAAGGCAGGACAATTGTAATTGTGGAAGATATTGTTGACAGCGGCCTGACCCTGGCAGGGTTGACCAAACAGCTTAAGTCGATGGGTGCTGCAGAAGTTAAAATTGCCACCCTTCTTTTTAAGCCAAAAGCTTTTAAAGAAGATTACCCCATTGATTATATTGGTATTGAAATTCCAAATAATTTTATAGTAGGTTACGGATTAGATTATTACGAACAGGGACGAAACTTAAAAGATATTTACAAAGTTATTGAATAATTAAAATTAAAAACATGCTGAACATTGCACTTTTTGGGCCTCCCGGAGCGGGTAAAGGTACTCAGTCGAAAAAATTACTTGAAAAATACAACCTTACTTATATTTCAACGGGCGATATGTTACGTGCCGAAATTACCTCCAGTTCGCCTTTGGGCCTGGAAGCCAAAGGAGTTATTGAGATGGGGGGACTGGTTTCAGACGAACTGGTTGTACAAATGATTGAAAAAAACATTATTGATTCGTCGGGAAAACAGGGTATTTTGTTCCATGGTTTTCCGCGTACGGTGGTGCAATCGTATATACTTGACGGGTTGTTGCTGAAATTGGATACCCAGCTGGATATGA
>CAYVWX010000208.1:0-5772 GCA_964455635.1 uncultured Lentimicrobiaceae bacterium
CCGAAATGGCCTATAAAAAGGTGGTTATTTTAAACAATCAGGCTTTGTTGTACGATATGGCCGGGAAAACCGGACTGAGAGATCAAAAATATATAGAGGCCATTAAAATAGCCGGAGAAAATAAATTTGTCATGTTTTTAACCGAGTTATACAATAACTATTCGTACTCGTTAATGGAGAAGCAAGAATATGACAGTGCCAAATTTTTTCTGGACAGTGCGATGGCTATTGCCAAAGAAAATAAAAACCTCGACATGCAGGCCTCCCTATACGATACTTACAGCGACCTGTACAAAGCCCGGGGTGATTACAAACAGTCGTTGGTTTATTTACGAAAGTCCATCAGAAAACGTGAAGCCTTTAAAAAGCAACAGCAGGTACAAACTTCACTGTTTTTGTCGGCGGTATTTGAAACACAAAAAAAGGAAAAGGAGCTGTTGATACAGGAGGCCAGGCTAAACCGGTACCGTGTATATATATTAATAGGTGTACTTTTAATTTTGATACTGATGGCCGTAGTCATTTATTTCCGTCAGAAGGTTTCGCTGGACAAAATACGCATGGAAAATCTTGAAAAGGAGAGATCGTTGGAAATTGCCGATGCCATGATTAAGGGGCAGGATGAAGAGCGCAAACGGCTGGCGATGGATTTGCACGACGGATTGGGAGCCCGTTTGGGAGCCCTGAAGCTAAAAATAGATACGGTACTCTACGAAAACCCGCACTACTACGACATAACCTCGGCCGTTGACGGTATTGCCCGAAACGTACGTGAATTGTCGCATCGTATGTTGCCGGCGCGGCTTTCGGAAATCGGACTGGTACAATCGCTGCAAAATTTAATCAAATCGGTTAATGCCTCCTCCGAGTTAACCATCGACTTCCAAACCAATGCAAATAACAAGTTGAATGACAAACTTCAGGTTAATTTGTATTACCTTATTTATGAGCTAATTAACAATGCCATAAAACATTCGCAAGGAAAAAATCTCACCATTCAGTTGTTTATTGAAAATGATTTATTAACTTTATCGGCCGAAGACGACGGTGTAGGCTTTGATATTTCTAAAAAGGGAGAAGGACACGGATTAAATAATATCAGGCAACGCGTTGATTACTTGGGAGGTAAGTTAATAATTGAATCGCAGGAAGGCTACGGTTCAGCATTTATGATTGAAATACCCATGGTTTAATATGATATATTTATACCTCATAGACGATCACCCGCTTTTTATCAATGGTGTTAAAGCTGTTTTGGAAACCGACAGCGAATTGGCGGTTTCCGGTTTTGCCTCCTCGTGCAAAGAAGGTCTGGAAAAAATGAATACCAAAGAAATTGATATTATTTTACTCGACCTTTTAATGCCTGAAGTTAACGGCGTTACCTGCGCACGAACCCTGAAAAGATTGTATCCCCACATTAAACTTATTGCCCTTACGGGCGAACTGGATGAAAATCTGTTGCACGATGCCTGGCTTTGCGGAATGGATGCCATTTTGTTAAAATATTGCGGAAGGGATGAGCTTATTGAAACCATTAAAACCGTTAACCACGGAAATAAAATAATTGGCAAAAACGTACCCTATTTTTTCAGCCTTGAAAAAAATACCCGTCCCGAAATTCCAAGACTCACCCGCCGGGAAGAAGATGTATTAAAATTATTGGCACTGGAACTTTCGCGCCGCGAAGTTGCCGACCGTTTACATATTACCATCGACTCGGTAAACTTTCATTGCAAAAATCTTTTTCGAAAATTCAATAAAACAAAAATACAAGGTTTGCTGTCGGAAGCCAGAAAACTTAGTATTATTCGATAAAAATTAATTTTTTCCGGCCTGTTTTCCCGAAATTTTGTTAATCATCAACACATCAGTGCGTTAAGGTTTTTTGTCCGAAAATTTGCGGATTTTAGAGGCCTTTTTTAACAAAAAACCTACACTTTAGTGTAGTATAAAAACTACACTGTTCCTACCTTGTTTTGCCTTTTTGAATGTTGTATTTTAGCAGAAAATAATTTTAAATATAACTACTATGATTAATGTATTTGTAATTGATGACCATCCAATAATGGTTGAAGGGTTGTCGGAAGCGTTTAAAGACAAAAAAGACGGTATCAACATTGCAGGATTTGCTTATACGGCAAAACAGGCCTTAAAAGAATTGCGCAACACCCCGGCAGATGCCATAATACTTGATCTCGCGTTACCGGGTGTGAGTGGTGTTGAATTGTGTACGGCCATCAAAACGCTCTTCCCCGAAAAAAAGATTGTGGTTCTCACCGGAGAAAGTGACATTATCATGTTAAAAAATGTTTGGATAAACGGTGCCGATGCCATCCTGTCAAAATATTGCGGCAAATACGAAATAAAAGATGCCATTGAAAAGGTGCTTAAAAACCACCGCATTATCGATAAAGACATCAGGCACTATTTTGAAGAGGCCATGCAAAACAATTAACATCCAAAAGCTTATGCATAAACAGTCGCGCCGCCACACTGCACATTCGTTAATCGGTGGCAGTGCGACTCCGGATGCAGTAAAATTTTTACTCTTTCTGAAAATGTGAGACAGTGTCACACCTTTCTGTTTTTTCAAAGGAATTGTTGCACCAAAACTTGTGAATAATAGCCAAAGCAAAAGCCCGCCATCCTGATGAATAGCGGGCTTCACTGTTTAATTTTGTTTACTTCTATCTTAAAATCACCTTAGCAGTATAGCTCTTACCGTTTTTGGTAACATTTACAAGATACAATCCCTGCTGCGAATCTCCAACATTTACCGAAACGGCAGTGCTTTTAACCAATCCGCGATAAACCGTTTGTCCCGTTAAATTAATCACGCTGATTTCAGCTCCCTGCCAGTATTTATCACTCCTGATATAGATACGATTACGCACGGCATAAACCAACGGATCGTTAAAAGATGTTGTTTCGTCAACGCCAACGGTTCCCCAATCCTCCACCATCATATCATCCATAAACACACCGTATCCCTGAACCGAGTTATAGTGCCAGCCAAAATATACGATAGAATCTTCGTCAGGAATATAAAGTGCCTGATATTGTGCAAACGACGGAGCCGACAAGTCATCTTTTTCCCACATCAAATGGGTAAGGCTGTCAACAAAGGGAGCATACCCCCAATACAAACTCATATGCTCAGGCTGTGTGGGCACAAAAGTCATTAAATAGTACGACACCAGATATTCTTTACCGTTTTGAACTCTGAAAGGAGGCGAAATAAGCCAGTTATCCATATCCACCTGTTGCAGGCCTCCCTGAAAGAAACAGGCCATGGAATTGCTGCCCGAATGGGCAATTAAATTTGTAGAAAACCAGGCTACTTCCGACAAGTCGTTGCTTTGCCAATATTCAGGCATACCGGGTGTGGAAGCATTTTCAACATCCTGAATATATGGATATTGTGTGATAGCTGTCATGGTCGAAAAAGACCAGATATCGCCACAGCCCGAAGCCGCTCCCATGTTGTTACGAGGCACAACTTTCAAATAATAGGTGGTATTTTCCTGCATCAAAACCGAGAATCCGTTTTCGGTAAAATTTTGTCCGTTAAACACATTGGTTGGCGTTGAAACACCATCACCATCGGTACCGAAATAAACATCATACGAAGAGGCAAATCGAGCCGGTTTCCAGGATACATATTGATTTAATATATTATCGGAGGAACCATCGTCAGGGGTCAACATCTGTTCTGAACAATCGGGAGTAACCAAATATTCGTCTATTCCGCTGACAATTAACGAAAAAGCCTGTGACCCGCCGCTTAAAGTGCCGGTATAATCAACCTGAACGGTATAAGTACCGGCACCCTGGTTACCAACATCAACCACTTCAACGTTATCAACATGATTTTCTCCATTTTTAACAGCAGCCGAATCGGGATAATCGCGATTCAATCTCCAGGGATAGTAAGCCACCCCGTCAGGCCCCGTAACCCTCAGGTTTAAATCGTTAACCAACATCGGGTCAGGAGGATTAAGCTGTGGAGTAACCGGCACACCCGGTTTATCTGTCCACGAAATAGTTACCTTTAAAGCCATCCCGGCAGGAACGGTTAAGTCGCGGGTATAGGTTTGTCCCGTTTGCAAAACAAGTTCATCCAAAACAGTTTGCTGCAAGTCGTCAGTAATAACATCCGCAGCTCTTTCGGCATTTATCAATCCCCAGCCAAACATATAATCGGGTCCCGGATTTGGGCCTGCTTCGTCTGCGGTATGTATTACCAGTCCTTTTAACGTGGCCGCTTTCATAGGCCCTGTGCTGTGCGATTGCTGATAGTAGTACTGCAACAGCGCCAAAGTTCCTGCCGCATTGGGCGAGGCCATCGAAGTACCGTTAAAAGAGGCATACGAGCTGTTGGAAGAAGCCGTAGATGAATAAACATCAACACCCTTGGCCACAACATCCGGTTTTACCCTTCCGTCGTCGGTTGGCCCCCAGCAACTAAAGCTGCTCATTTTTACACTTGCAGGCCCGGTGTAAGGCCACACCTGCTTTACAGCACCTACAGTTAAAATATTTTTTGCCACCACTTCGGTTCCCAAACAGTCGTACCCATCATCACCGCCGTCTTTTTCGGCTTTTCCGTTTCCTGCATCCGAAGGGCCTTCTCCCCTGTCGTTGCCTGCTGCACGAACAATAAGATAATTGGGGGCATTGTAAGCTATGTTATCCAACACCCTGGAATCGTTGTTATAAAACCCGAAATGGTAATCCTCGTCAGGCGAAATGGATGGTGTTCCGTGCCAGTGCCATGAGCCATTGCTATAATCCCATCCTCTGATAAATCCGTACGAGTGGTTTGAAATCTCCAGGCCGTTGGCTGCTGCTGCCGCCATTTCACTTTCGTCGTTCGACCATTCCCACGACTTAAGATTTGCCTTGTACGCCATTCCTTTGGCCTGCGACTGTACACCTGCCGCCACCATGGTACCTGCAACATGCGTGGCATGGTCGGCAAAAGAGCCGCCATCCTGAACCATCACACGTGACGAACCCTGGTCGGTAAACTCCTGATGCGAACTGCGCACTCTGCCACCGTCCCATTCGCCCAGTTGATTGTACCCGTCACCGTCAACATTTAAACCCGATTCTCCACCGGGCCACAGCTCGGCTGCACGGGTTGTATGGGCTGCACCCAGATTAAAAGTTGTATAATATTGCGGCTCGCCATCAACAACGTCGATTAATTGAACCACACGACCTGCCTCGCTTTGAAAGTAAACAGGTAAATTGTGCGTAGCCGCATAATCGTTAACCCGCTGTTGCCGGGCATTCCACTTTGCAGTCTGTTTCTGTTGGATTTGTTTTAATACAGCACTGTTTGTAACTGTTTGAGCCATTAATAAATTGGCAGTCATCATAAAGAATAGTACTGCCCATGTAATTTTTTTTGTCATTTGCATTTCAATCGATTTAATTTAAAACTTTTCTAAATTATATATTTTCCCGTTACTAAGTCGAAACAACAACCCAAACCTGACAAATAGCATAAAAAAAATTCAAAAATCAGCCAAAAAGGACGGTCAATGTTGATATTGTGGAAACGGCCAATAGTCAGGTTTCAAAAAAATATTTACGAAAACAGATACAAACGACAGCCACCAGGCCGGTGGCAGCAATATTTTTTTCTGCAATACGGGAAAGATTATTTTTCGATTATCGGGCATCATTTTACAACAATGATTACATTTGTTTAAAATTAATAACAGAAAAATATGAACCAGTCAATTGCAATATTATGTGGCG
>CAYVWX010000209.1:0-5743 GCA_964455635.1 uncultured Lentimicrobiaceae bacterium
GGGTACGTTTAAGGGGCAGGATACGATAAAAATTGTCGATGTGTACAGGTTTGGCAAAGATACCGTGTTTCCGGAGGTTTTTTGCAATTACATGGGTCAACTCCGATTTTCCGGAACCCGATTCACCCGAAATGGCAACAATGTATTTCTCTTTCCTGTTTTTTAAAATCTCTTGGGTAATAACATCTGCCGCAAGGCGATGTTTTTCCTGAATTAATAATACGTCTTCAAGCATGGTATTTTTATTTTTTTATTAAGCTGTTTTGAGATTGATTTGTAAAAGCATTTTCCGACCTTTACATGCCTTTTATTTTTTTAAACTTCAAACACCTCAACATTATCTTTTTTAACTTCAATATGATACGCTCTGTTTTTAAAATGTAATTTCGTGGTTAGGCTTTCCCACCGTTGAGGCATTTTCGGACTAACTGCCAAGCTGTTTCCTTTCAGGTTGATACCGGCAAAATTGGTCAGCGCAATCATAAGCGTACCTGCCATCACGCCGGCATGAATACCTTCGGCTGTAGTACCTCCCTGTATGTCGTTAAAGTCGCTTTCCAGCGCATCATAATAAAGCTCCCAGCTCAACTTTTCGTCGCCAACCATATTGGCCAGTTGGGCATGAACCACCCGGCTCAGTGTGGAGCCATGCGAGGTACGGGCAAGGTAATAGTTGAGATTCTTTTCGAGATAATCGTCGGGCAGCCGGTACCCCATGTCTGAAAGCAATGTATCAACCTCCTTCTTTTCAAGGTTATAAAAAATCATCAGTGTATCAGCCTGTTTGGCTACTTTATATTCGTCGGCCGATTTACCTTCGGCTTTTAGCAGCCTGTCCATCCGGTAAACATTTCCGTACTTTTTGCGATAATAATCCCAGTCAAGCTCCTTCAACTCAAAATAGCCGTCGTATTGCGAAATAATACCTTCGCTGTTAATTACCAGCCGCAATTTTTTTCTGATATTTTGCCATTGCTCTATTTCCTGTTCATCAAGATTGATTTTTATCAAAAGTTTTTTCTTTGCCGATTGCGACAGGGTTCCGGCAAGCTCTTTGGCTTTTTTAAAGAGCCAGGCAACCATCACATTGGTGTAGGCATTGTCTTTCAGTCCGCCTTTTTTGGCATTGGGATACATTTCGTGAAACTCATCCGGCCCCATCACTCCTTCGATGGAGTATCTTTTGGTTGTTTTATCAAACCCGGCCATACCTGCCCAAAAACGGGCAATTTCAAAAAACATTTCAGCGCCGTAAAGGTCAATAAATTCCTGATCTTCGGTAATGTGATAATACTGATAAATATTGTATGCAATGGCCAGCGATACATGGCGTTGCAACGAGCTGTAATCGTCGCCCCAATGGCCCGATACCGGATTCAGATGAATAATTTGAGTCTCTTCGCGGCCATCGCTGCCGCTTTGCCAGGGATACATAGCACCTTTGTATCCGTATTCCTGTGCATACTCGCATGCTTTATCTAAACGGCGGTAGCGATACATCAGCATAGCTTTTGATACTTCCGGAAAGTGAATGTTGTAAAAAGGCAAGACAAACAATTCATCCCAAAAAATATGGCCACGGTAAGCTTCACCATGAAGCCCGCGGGCGGTTATGGAAACATCAAGCTTTGTATTGTGCGGTGATGCCGATACCAAAAGGTGATAGATGTGCATACGCAAAAGCCGCTGTGAAGCACGGTCGCCGGTAATATGAATGTCGGCTTCATCCCAAATAGAACCCCAGGCAGTGGCACTTTTTTGAAACAAGGTGTCAAAATCGGCAATACCCAACAGTTGATTAATTACAAAATCGTGACAACCGATTTTTGTTTCCAACGAAGTGGCCAAAGCGGTTATTTTTTCTAAAACAATTGTTTTACCGGGTAAAGCATCAGCATTGATGTAGGTATAAACAATCCCCTCATCGGCGGTTACGCCAAAATCATGTACAGGTTTATCATCAACCTTTAACGACAGTTTTGACGCCTCGGCAATAATTATATTGGACCGGTTTGTTTTTACCGTCAACCATGAAATAGCCTCATCGCCACCCTGCTCAACAGGTTCGAGATGTTTGGATTTCAGCGATTTATAACGCTCCACACCACGATTGGTTACGGTTCCGTCGAGGGCCGAATAAATACTCAGGGGAGCCGAATAGTTTAACGGAGTAATTTTGTAACGAAGGGCTGCCAGATGCATGTTATCCATAGAGGCAAAACGGCACGATTCTATTTTTGTGCGCCGGCCTTCGTCATCTTCCACCACCATTATCCGGTGTAACAGGCCGGTTTTAAAATCCAGTGTCCGGTTAATTTCAATAATTTTTGTTTTGTTCGGGTCGAACCATTCACCGTCATCAATTTTAAAACTAACCTTAAGCCAGTTGGGAGCATTAACAAAATCTTCGTTTTCCACATCACGGCCGGCCACCGGAGTTTTTAGTCTGTTGTACAGTCCCGCAATGTAGGTTCCCGGATAGTTAATACCGTTAGCGCAGGTTTCTTCCATGGCTCCGCGGGTACCGAAAAATCCGTTGCCAACGGTAAGCAACGCCTCTCTGGAGGCCTCTTTTTCAGGGTCGTAATCGTGATAAATAAGCCGGTTGCTGTTTTGCTCCATCTCCACCGAAAACCAATTGTCAATATCGCCAATGGATATTTCGGCCAGGTCTTCAACAACAATATCGGCACCGTTAGCCCACAACCCGGGTTGATTGTTTTCGCGAGCCACACCAACCACAAGGCCGAAGTTTCCGTTTTTTCCGGCAGCAACGCCTGACACGGCATCTTCAACCACAACGGAATAGCGATAATCGCAATGAAGGTTTTCGGCTGCTTTCAGAAAAATGTCGGGAGCCGGCTTTCCATTCAGTTTCAGTGCAGCCGACACCACGCCATCAACCCTTGTTTCAACAAGATGTGTTAATCCGGCGGCCTTTAAAACCGATTCGCAGTTTTTGCTTGACGAAGCTACGCCAACCCTGATATTCTCGGCATGCAACTGCTCCATAAGTGCCACAGTTGATTCATAAACTTCAACCCCTTCGTTAAGCAATACTTCGTTAAAGGCATCATTTTTTTTGTTTCCCAGTCCGCATACGGTTTCCATGTCAGGAGTGTCGTCGGGAGTGCCAAAAGGCAAATCAATCCGCCTTGATTCCAAAAACGATTTAACGCCATCGTAGCGGGGTTTCCCGTCAACAAAAGCCAGGTAATCTTCCTGTGTAAATTCTTTAAAAGGTTCACCCATAATATTGGATTTTCGCTGCAGGTAATCGTCAAACATTTTTTTCCAGGCATGACTGTGTACGGTGGCAGTTTTTGTTATAACTCCGTCTAAATCAAATATTACCGCCTGCACAATATGTTTACTCATAGCTTTTGTGTTTTTTGTTTTATTGAGACACCTCTTTTTTTGCAAAGATGGGTAAATTCTATACTTGTCAGCAAAAAAACAAGATTGCTTTGTAAAATATTGTTTAAAACGGTTTATGTTCCATTCCGTTTTACCAATGCAAACGGTTGCGGATTTAAGGTACGGTTCGTTGTTAAAGCAAAAATTCTTTTTATTACTTTTGCCGCTTAAAAAAACCGGTAAAAATGATTAATAAATTACTCACTCAAACGGCAATACAGGCTTGCAAAGATCTTTACGAGCAGGATATTCCTGAAAAATTTGTACAAATTCAAAAAACCCGTTCCGAGTTTGAAGGCGACCTTACATTGGTAGTATTTCCTTTGCTTCGCATCTCAAAAAAAGGGCCTGAACAAACAGCCGAAGAGTTGGGAAAATACTTTATAAAACAGCTTGAGGATATTGTTTCGTATAATGTTATCAAAGGATTTTTAAATTTAACCATCTCGGGTAATTATTGGCTCGACTTTTTTAATCGAAACCGGTTTAACCCTGATTTTGGCAAAAAAGAGGTAAAAGATACAACACCCGTTGTTATTGAATACTCCTCACCAAACACCAACAAACCTTTGCATCTGGGCCATATCAGAAACAACCTTTTGGGGTGGTCGGTTTCCGAAATTTTAAAATCTAACGGACAAAATGTTGTAAAGGTGAACCTGGTAAACGACCGTGGAATCCACATTTGTAAGTCGATGCTGGCCTGGCAAAAGTGGGGTAAAAACGTTACACCTTCTATGGCTTCAAAAAAGGGGGATAAACTGGTAGGCGATTTTTATGTTTTGTTTGACAAAAAATACAAAGAAGAGGTTGCCGGTCTTACGGCTTCGGGAATGGATAAGGAGGAAGCAGCAAAAAATGCACCACTTCTGACGGAAGCAAAGCAGATGCTGAAAAAATGGGAAACGGGAGATAAGGAGGTAAGGAAATTATGGGCGGAAATGAACGGCTGGGTTTACGATGGTTTTGAGGTAACTTATAAACGGCTGGGTGTTGAGTTTGATAAAATTTATTACGAATCGGACACCTATCTGCTGGGAAAAACATTGGTTGAAGAAGGCCTGAAAAGTGGTGTGCTTTATAAAAAAGAAGATGGCTCGGTATGGTGCGATTTAAGCGACAACGGACTGGATGAAAAACTGTTACTGCGTGCAGACGGCACCTCGGTTTATATGACACAGGATTTGGGGACAGCCCAACTGAGGTACAACGATTATCATCCGCGTGAGCTGATTTATGTGGTGGGTAACGAACAGAATTACCATTTTGAGGTCTTACGGCTAATACTAAAAAAACTGGGGCGCACCTGGGCCGACAGCATAGTACATCTTTCGTATGGTATGGTAGAACTTCCGCATGGCAAGATGAAATCGCGCGAAGGCACCGTAGTTGATGCCGACGACCTGATGGATGAAATGTACGATACGGCGAAGAAAACAACCGAAGAACTGGGTAAATACAACGACTTTACAACGGAAGAGGCTCACAGATTGTATCATATGTTGAGTTTGGGTGCTCTTAAATATTTTATGCTTAAGGTTGACCCAAAAAAAACCATGATGTTTAATCCTGCCGAATCCATCGACTTTAATGGAAATACAGGCCCTTTTATTCAATATACGCATGCCCGCATCAGGTCGGTGGTACGCAAAGGCAAAGAACAGGGAAACACGTGGGATACCGGTGCATTTGCAGGTATTGAGATGGCCACTAAAGAGAAGTCGCTTATTAAATTGCTTTATGATTATCCCGCAATTGTTGAAAATGCAGCCGAAAATTTCAGCCCTGCCATAATAGCTAATTTTGTTTATGATTTAGCCAAAGAGTTTAACCAGTTTTATCAGGAAATTACTATTCTGAAAGAAAAAGATGAAGACAAACGTGCTTTTCGTCTTGCCCTTTCCGATTTTACCGGAAACACCATTAAATCGGCCATGAAACTGCTCGGAATAGATGTACCTGAAAGAATGTAGGGTGATGTTAAATGCCTAATACCCGGGGAAATTCCAAATAACAAAAACCAAATACCAAATTCACCCTGTGGAATCTGAAAACTATTCCACAGGGTAAACCAAATATAAAATTCCAATTACAAAAACCTACCGAAAACAGTCGTGCCGCCACTATATATACCCGTTAAATAGTGGCGGTGCGACTAAAGAAGTGCGACTAAAGAAGTGTCTGGAGTGCCTAAAGTGCGCTAAAGTGCCTAAAGTAGGGGCTTTTCACGAAAAGCCCCCGGCAAGCCGCACCGTCACATTGTATATTCACCAGATAGTGGCAGCACGACCGGATGCCCGGGGAAATTCCAAATAACAAAAACCAA
>CAYVWX010000210.1:0-5708 GCA_964455635.1 uncultured Lentimicrobiaceae bacterium
CCAAACCTCTGGCGAGGTTTTTGGGTTTTTGTTTTTTTGCGCTTAGCCAAACGAGTTTGGCACGCTTAAAAAAACAAAAACCCACAACTACCGTTGTGGGTTTCCTTTTGCGGAGAGTAAGGGATTCGAACCCCTGGACCCCGTGAAGGGTCAATGGTTTTCAAGACCACCGCATTCGACCACTCTGCCAACTCTCCGCGGCAAAAGTAAATTTTTTTTGCTTCCACATTAAACCACTTTAAAATTTTTTTTGTCTTCCCGCAAAACGCTTTTTGTAGTGGTATAATTTCCACTATCTTTGTACTATATATTTGAAGTTATGAAACGATATTTGTTGGTTTTATTTTTGTCTGTTATTTTTACCGGTTACCTGCCTGCCGGAAATTTAAGGGCTTATTTTTCTTACGCAAAATTTAATGTACCTCATGCCAAGCCCTATATCGAAACCTATCTGTCGGTTGACGGCAGCAGCGTTAAATATGTAAAATCGGATGATGGTAAATGGTATGGCAAGCTTGATATTCAGGTTGTTTTTTTAAAAAACGACAGCATTGTTAATTTTAACAAGTATCAGCTAAGCAGCCCTTCCCTTGACGATACTACCTTGTCGCCTTTAAACTTTTTGGATGTTCAACGATACACCCTTTCGGAGGGAACCTATTTTATGAAGCTTACCATTAACGATGACAACAGTAGCCATGACCCGTTTGTATCAACCACAAAAATAAACATCGGCTTTCCGGCAGATTCGTTAAGTTTTTCTGATATTGAATTGGTGGCAGGGTATAAACAATCGGATAAAAAATCAATTTTATCGAAAAACGGATATTCAATACTTCCTTATGTTTTTAACTATTATCCCGAAACGGTAAACAAGCTGGAATTTTATGCCGAAATATACAATCCCGATACTGCCGCAAACAACACTCCTTTTGTGTTGTATTCCTACATCCGTCCTTACGAAATCGACAAAAAGCTGGATAATTATTACCGGGCAGGCCGTAAAAAGCCCCGTCAGGTATCGCCGCTGTTGCAATCGTTTAACATCTCGAAATTACCCGGCGGCAACTATTTGCTGGTGCTTGAGGCTCACGACAAAAAGAACCGTTTGATGGCATCAAAAGAGATATTTTTCCAACGTTACAATCCGGATGTACAGTTTAACTTAAACACCCTTTTGGCGTACAATGCCGAAACAACATTTGCCGGTAAAATTAACAACAAAGACACTTTGATTCAATACATAAAATATACTTTCCCGATTTCTACCGATTTTGAGCGTAAATATATTGAATCGCAGTTTAAAACTGCAGATGTGCCGTTGCTTCAGAAATATTTTCTTAACTTTTGGGCTACCCGCAGCAAAACCAATGCCGAACAAGCCTGGATTAAGTATAAGCATTTGGTTGATTATGCCAATAAAAAATTCAAAACCATTGCTTTGGAAGGATATGAATCGGACAGAGGGAGAGTGTTTTTACAATATGGGCAGCCTGATGTTGTGTCGGAACATTACAGCGAACCTTTAGCTTATCCATACGAAATATGGCAATATTACGAATTAAAGGGGCAGCACAACAAGAAATTTGTTTTCTACACCCACGATATGGTTACCAACGATTTCAGGCTTATTCATTCCGATGCTGTGGGCGAGCTGAGCAATTACCAGTGGGAATACATTGTTTACCGGCAGCGCGCTTATCCTTTAAATGTTGTTGACCCCATACGACAACCTAAAGCGTGGGGAAACGGGGCATCCGATTACTACCGTCACCCACGTTAGAAAACGCATCCGGCCTGCATTTTTCAGACACAAAAGTTTTAAACTATATTTGTTGCCTCATCAAACAAACAAAATTTGACAAAAGTAGCAGTTGTAATATTAAATTTTAACGGCAAAAAGTTTTTGGAACGTTTTTTACCGGAGGTTGTAAAACAGAGTGCAGGTGTTGCTGAAATCTGGGTTGCCGATAACCGTTCTACCGATGATTCGGTTTTGTTTATGCAAAAAAACTTTCCGGATGTTCATTTAATTGTGAATGCCGAAAACGGTGGCTTTGCCAAAGGATACAACGATGCACTTGCCAAAATTAAAGCCGAATATTATGTGTTGCTAAACTCTGACATTGAAGTAACCGAAAACTGGATTCAGCCGGTTATCGACTTAATGGATACCGACACAAATATTGGAGCCTGCCAGCCTAAAATTTTATCGTTCCATCGTAAAAAGTATTTTGAATATGCCGGAGCAGCGGGTGGATTTATCGACAAATACGGCTATCCGTTTTGTCGTGGCAGAGTGTTTCAGGTTTTGGAAGAAGATAAAGGCCGGTATAACGATGCTGTTGAAATTTTTTGGGCAACAGGAGCCTGTATGTTCGTCAGAGCCGATGTGTATCATAAAATGGGAGGCCTCGACAACGACTTTTTTGCTCACATGGAAGAGATTGACTTTTGTTGGAGGCTTAAAAACAACAACTACAAAATTATGGTCTGTCCCAAATCGGTGGTTTATCACATTGGCGGCGGTACCCTTCCCAAAAGTTCTTCCCGTAAAACATATCTTAACTTCCGTAATAATTTTGCTCTTTTGTACAAAAACCTTCCTTCCGCACGATTGTTTAAAGTGCTGTTTTTGCGATTAATTTTAGATGGGTTAGCGGGTATTAAGTTTTTAACCGAAGGACATTGGGGCGATTTTACAGCCGTAATAAGAGCACATTTTTACTTTTACCGGAATATTGGCAAACTGCACAAAAAGCGGAGAAAGCTTGTTCAAAAAAATGTTTCGCAGGTTTACGAAGGAAACATCGTTTTAGACCATTATTTAAGAGGGGTGAAATATTTTTCGCAGCTTAAATCAGGCCGTTTTTCAAAATAGCGCAGTCTGTTTTTTAATTTATGCTGTATCAATAAAAGTGCAATGGTATTGTACGGATGATAAGCCACCCTGTTATACTTTGCGCATAAACTCATAAAGGTCATCTTCCTGCCTGAGATTCAGTTTTTTGCGCAATTTATATCTGGCGGTTTTTACACTGTCGGGTTCAATATTTAACACCGCCGCCGCTTCTTTTATATTCATATTCATTCGTACCAATGCAGCCAGCCTCAAATCGTATTGATTTAAAGCGGGATTAACGGAAATAAGTTTGTCAAAAAAATCTTTGTTCAACTCATTAAAGTACATGCTAAAAACTTCCCAATCCTTGTCGTACCGCAAACTTTTATTCAGCTCGTACCGCAATTCTCTTATCTTACTTTTGGCCGACTCAGGCACCATGGGCATAACACTGTTAATGGAGCTGCGAATATTTTGAAGCAGTTTGTTTTTTTGTGTCATATGAAGCGCATGAGCGCTTAGCTGTTGTTTTTTAAAAGTTAGTTCTTTATCCAGTTCCGCTTTCTCTTTTTCCCAAAGTTTCGACTTAATAGAAAGCATTTTATTTTGCGTGCGTTTTCGATAATATAAAATTACGGAGATTAAAATGATAACAATCGATACCGAAATGATAAATATTAAGTAAGTACGTGTTTTGGCCTTGGTAATTTTCTCATTTAAGATAAGCCGGTTAATCTTTTGGTCTTTTAGTCCCGTTTCGTATTTCATGGTTAACTCGGCCATTTTTTCTTTTGTTTTCTGACTGTATATACTGTCTTCCAGCAGTTTGTATTTTTCAAAATTGGCCAAAGCATTGCTGTATTTCTTTTCCGATTTATAAACATTGTATAGCAATTTGCGTGCTTTAAGCTCTTCTCGGGGTAAATTGTATTGCAAAGCAGTATCAACCGACATTTGCAGATACATAATGGCCGAATCATTGATTCCTGCCCCCAAATAAGCTCTCCCCAAATCTGCCAAAACATCAGATACATTACGAATAGTAAATAAGTTTGAAAATAGCAGGTAGGCATTGCGCAAATAACGGATTGCCTGACGATACTCTAATTTTTTTACAAGTGAAATACCAATGTTTTGATAGGCAATGGCAACACCCTCCCTATCGTTATTTTGTTTGTAATGTTTTAACGATAAATTGTAAAAATATATGGCCGAATCATACTTTTGTAATTGATGATAAACCGTAGCCATGTTAAAAACAAATGTTACATAAAGTTCTTTATATTCTGTACTGTCAATCAATGACATGCCACGCCTGTAATAAATCGAACCAGTTTCCGGATCGGACAAATCAAGATAAATATTGGCAAGGGTGCCGTATTGTTTGGCAAGGTCGAAACTATCTTTTAGTGCTTCAAAAATACCGGCTGCCTTAAGGGAGTATTCAATTGCCAGAGGTGCATTGCCCATCTCCTGCAGGGTTACCGAAACATTACCCAATGCCGATGCAAAGTTTATCGAATCATGTACATTCTTAAATGTTTTTATACTCAGCCGGCCATACTTTAGTGCCTTATTAAAATTACCCAATCTGCGATACGAAATCCCTAAAATACTATTTGCTTTTGCGTTTAATCGAGGATATCTCTCCGATTTGGTATTTGCCACACCACAATAATAAATTACCGAATCCAATTGGTCGATACGATAAAATGACAAAGCCAGATAAATAGCAGCCAATGATTCCAGACTGTCGTTTTGCAATTTGTTTGAAATTAATACTGCTTTGTGTGCATAAACAATTGAACTGTCAAATGAGGAATTCCAGTAAAACTTGCAAATTTTTAAAGTAGATTTATACGCTTCAACAGAAACTGTCATTGATTTTTGTTTTAACGTTTCAATCTCAATATCACTATTACTTTGAGAATATACCGGATGTTGCCTGCCCCAAAATAATGTGCTTATTAATACGATAATAAGAATTTTTCCTGTATCAGGTAATTTCATAAGTGTATTTGTTTCAATAACCACAAAGGTACGTAATCTACACAGTACTTATCTAAGTTGCATTAGCAGCAACCAATTGAAATTTTTAATAGATTAATATACAGATTGTTAAATAATAGAAGATTACCTTAAATATACCTGATAATTACTCGTTTAAAATAACAATACACCTATTATCGACCTGTAATATTAGTGCATTATCATGTAGAAACATAGTTTTGCCCCTGAATTAAAAAAACAGTACAATGAAAAAATTTAGTTTCTCGTTTCTTTTTTTTATGGTAATTTTAACAACATGCTTTAGCACACATCTGTTTGCTCAGGTTGCCGTAAACGAAACCGGTTCTGCCGCCAATTCAAAATCCATTCTTGATGTAAGTTCAACCACCAAGGGTCTGCTCGTTCCGCGAATGACAACAGCAGAACGGAATACCTTTGCATCAGGGTTGGGGACAACTGAAAAATCAATGCTTATTTATGATAGCGACCTGTCTAAATTTTATTTCTGGAACGGAAGTGCTTTTATTGAAATAACATCCGGAGTTATCGACAAAATTCAGGATGCCAATGGCGACACGGAAGTAAGAACAGCAATTAATTCTTTCGGAAATGACAATATTGAAATACAAATTGAAGGCAGCGATTATTTTAGATTTTTACCTTCGCGAATTGAATTTCTCAATAGTGGAAATTCTGTTTTTATTGGCAAAAATGCTGGAGATGAAGATGACCTCAGTAACAATGAAAATGTATTTGTAGGATCATTTGCCGGTCGCTATAATACTACGGGATTTTATAATGTGGCCGCGGGCTACACTGCTTTAAAAAATAATACAACAGGTTTTCGCAACACCGG
>CAYVWX010000211.1:0-5669 GCA_964455635.1 uncultured Lentimicrobiaceae bacterium
TTTTAAAATTGTTTAAAGATGAAACATCCATGTCGAAGATTCGACACACAGCAACTTGATTATAAGCTCCGTTAGGAGCGTAATATTTATAGCCTCGGGTGTTAACCCGTGGTAAAGAAAATAAAACAAGACCCGTTTTGGCGGGATTTTCGATGGCGAAGCTGAAAATCATGACAAAACATAGAAATCAGAATATCTGATTCACCCTGTGGAATAGCTTTCGAATTCCACAGGGTGAATATAAAATTATAAACACATGAAAATACATTATTCATGCGATGAATAGAAAATTAATTTTAAACAACTTCACTTTAAATTTTATTTATGTTGAAAAAAATCTGTTTTCTGATTTTACTTTCTTTTATCGGGTACACCGTTACAGCTCAGTTTTATGTAGTGGGACAAGATCCCGCTTCCATAAAATGGAAACAGATTACCACCCCCAATTTTAATCTCATTTTTCCAGAAAGCTACCTCAATAATGCCCGCTTATATGCCAATACGCTCGAACTCACACACAAAACCACTTTAAAACTTTATCTTACAAAGCCGCAAAAACCCTTTACCATTGTACTTCACACAAAAAGCACATGGTCAAATGCCATGGTTTTTCCGGCCCCCTTACACGGCGACTTTTTTGAAACTCCCGAGCAGACCACCTATCCGCAAATATGGCAATATCAGCTTTCGCTGCATGAATATCGCCACTATGCACAAATGCGCAAAATGTATCAGGGTACGGGCAAAGCCTTCAGCTATATTTTCGGCCAGGCAGGCCCCATGGCGCTTTTCGGTGTGTTTATTCCCATGTGGTTTGTTGAGGGCGACGCGGTTTACAACGAAACCATCCACAGTAAAAGCGGTCGAGGCAGGGTTCCTTCCTTTTCCATGGATTTAAAAGCACAGATTGTTGAAAATAAGATTTATCCCTACGACAAAGCCATCCTCGGCTCCTATCGCAACTACGTACCCGATTATTACACATTGGGTTATCAACTGGTGCTGTACGGTGTAAAAAACTACGGTTACGAAATGTGGAATGATGCCCTGAACAGGGTGGCACGCCGGCCATGGATTTTAAAACCTTTTGTAAACGGATTAAAAACTTTTACCGGCCTCCGAAAAGTCAAATACTATCACAAAGTGATGGATTCGCTACAGTTACAATGGAAAACAGAAATCTCCACAAAACACTTTCCGGAGTTAAAGTATATAACACCCAAAAAAACCATTCGCAGTTATACCGGATACCATTTTCCCACCGAATTGTCCGACGGAAGCATTGTGGTCGAAAAAACAGGAATTGACGACATAAACAGATTTGTAACCATCAGCCCTGAAGGCTTTGAAAAAATTATATTTACTCCCGGATACGATTATAAAGAATCTCTTTCTTCCAACGACAGTCTGCTGTGCTGGAACGAAAAACAGTACGACCTGCGCTGGAGCAATCGCGATTATTCCATTATTAAATTATATAATTTCAAAGCAAAAAAACTAAGAATACTCACCAGTAAAACCCGGTTGTTTGCCCCTTCGCTATCGCCCGATGCCCGCAGCATTGTTGCTTCCGAAGTTTCAACAACAGGAAAAAACAGGCTGCAAATAATTGATACCCAAAGCGGAAAACCCACCAACACTTTCTCAACACCCCGTAACCTGTTTTTTATGACACCCCGCTGGAGTAAAAACGGCAAAACCATTGTTGCCGTGGTATTGGGAAAAAATGGCAAGTCAATCATATTGTACGAACCCCAAAGTGGAAATTATCGCTTTCTACTGCCTTTTGATTATGCCGAAATCAGCCGTCCGTATAAAGCCGGAAATTCTGTTTATTACATTGGAACCTATAACGGCAAAAATAATGTTTACCGCCTTAACCTGACAACCAACAACGTTTACCGGATAACCTCGGTAAAATATGGTGCCGAAAGCCCTGTTGTTGCCAAAAGCGGCAGGTTGTTGTTTTCCGATTATACGGCCAACGGTTATCGAATCGCCCGGTTAAATTTACAAACCGTTAAACCTGTGAAAGTTAAAAACTTAAAACCGTATCGCTATCCCATTGACAATGCCGTAACCGACACAACCTTTGTTTTGGAAAACACCACAGTGCCCGACAGTGCTTTTCAGCCCGCCCCTTACAGCAAACTGAAACATCTGTTTAACCTGCATTCGTGGGGGCCCATGGTGGTTGACATTAACAATTACACTCCTGTTCCTAATGTTGTATTGGCATCGCAAAACATGTTGGGAACAGCAGTTTCAACGCTGGGGTACTACTACAATATCAACGAACGTACCGGCAAAACAAAATTCACTTTCAATTATACCGGTTGGTATCCTGTTTTGGGGTTTTCGGCTGATTATGGAGGGAGAAAGCAGGCCTATACCGATGACAACGGCAATGCACAAACAGCTCGGTGGCACGAAACCAACCTTAAGGCAAACATTTCTGTTCCCTTGCGTTTTATCAAAAGCAAATGGATTTCGGGATTGACACCAAAAATTTCCGTAGGTCAAAAATTTATGAACATTTATAAATATCAAAATTTTACCTTTAAAGAAAACCGGTTCACCTTTTTCACCTATTCGCTTTACGGATATCACAACCTAAAAAAAAGCCGTCGTGATATCTACAGTAAATGGTCGCAATTTATTTATGCCGTATATAACCACACTCCTTTTTCGTCGGTTGCTTCCAGGGTAGCTTATGTTTCGGGAGCCATTACCCTGCCAGGCCTGTTTCGTCATCACAGCTTTCGGGTTTTTTTAGCACAACAATGGAAAAAGAACGGAATCTATCCTTATGGAGACTACATATCGGTACCACGGGGATATGCTGACCTTACCATTAACAACATGACACTGTTAAAGGTCGATTACGCTTTTCCTGTTGCTTATCCCGACCTGGATTTGCAATCGGCAGCCTATTTAACCCGTATTTATGCCCATCTGTTTGCTGACTATGCACAATACAACAATTCGGAATCAACATCCGGTCGCATTGGAAGCACCGGAGTTGAACTTTATACCAACTGGCATTTTTTAAGCCTTCCCGTCGAGGTAGCGCTTGGTTTTAGAGGAAGTGTCCGTTTTTCGGGTTCGTTTATACCTGAATTTTTATTTGGTTTCAACTTGTAAAACTATAAAACAAAGGAAGCTTTTACTCCATCTCGCCTTTATAAATCTTCATGCCATCCTCAGCCAGTTTATTAATAGTAGGGTTAAGCATAAAATAAGACACATGCCATTGAAACCCAAACTGCGTGCTTATCTCCTGCTCCAGCGTAACAGCAGCCAGCGAATCGATGCCATAAGAAGTAATGGGTGTGTTTACATCAATTTCGTCACGTTTAAAATGCTGATTGTTCATAATCCATTGTACCAGCCAGGCTCTGATGCCCTCCTCGGTAGGAACGGCAGCCTGAACCGGCTCGTCGTTATCCTGCTTGCTTTCAATATGCCAGCGGGCAACTACATTTAGCCTGTCGGTTAAATATTCGTAACGTGTTTGACGCCGTTGTATTTTACCGCTGGAAGTTAAAGGGATGCTTCCGGTACGAATAAGCACCACGGCATACACCTCAAGCTCATGGTCGTCGGCCACCGTTTTACGTATTTGAGCCATTAAAGCATCAAAATCAGCATTGCGTAAAAAATTACGCTCCAGTTCCTGTACAATCACCAATTTTTCAATGCCGTCGTACTGAACCGAGAACGCCGCTCCCGCATTGGATTTAAAAGCAGGATGTGCATTCTGTACCGAATATTCAAGGTCGTTGGGATAGTAATTTACCCCGCGTATGATAATTAAATCTTTGAGTCGTCCTGTAATATACAGTTCATTTTTAAAAATAAATCCAAGGTCGCCCGAACGCAGCCAGGGACCGCTATTGTTTTTCATAAAAGCTTTAAAGGTACGTCGCGTTTCCTCCGGTTTATTCCAATAACCTTTCGCCACCGTAGGCCCTTTTATCCAAACTTCGCCAATGCTGTTTTCATCCGTCTCTTCAAAAGTATCGGGGTTGACAATAGCAATTTCCGTTTCCATCCACACATGGCCGTTGCTCACCAAATCAACCCCTTTTTCATCGGGCGAAACAAATACCAACCGGTTACGGCTGAGAGCTTCCTTGCTAACACGCACATAATGCGGCTCCGTAGCAGGGTCGCCACCCGTAACAATCAAGGTGGTTTCGGCCATACCATATACGGCAAACATCTGATTCGTTCTAACCTTTGCTGCCGAAAAGGCCTTCGGAAAAGCCTCAAAGGTTTTACGCCTTACGGGCTCGCCTCCGCAATAAAAATTTTTTATACTACTTAAGTCCAACCCGTTAACCTCTTCCGGTTTAATTTTTTGCACACAATAATCGTAACCGAAGTTAGGCCCTCCGCCGGTAGTAGCTTTGTATTTATCAATGGCTTTAAGCCAGTTTAGCGGATTTTTTAAAAACGCAACCGGTGGCATTCCCACATTCAGCAACCCCAAAAAAGCGGCTTGAAAAATACCACCAATCAGCCCCATATCATGAAACACCGGCAACCAGTTCATCCCAATAGTGTCGCTGCTGAAACCAAACGAGCGGCGTATAAAATCGGAGTTGTAAATAATGTTTTCGTGGGTTATCATCACCCCTTTGGGATTTCCGGTCGAACCCGAAGTGTATTGAATAAAAGCCACCTCTTCCGGCTTTGGCAAACGCGCTATGGTTGAAGGACTGCCACTTTTACTAACCTCCTCATAAATAAACCATTGTAATTCGGCAAACAAACTGTTATCCGAAAAATTTCGCTCCACAGTATTAAAAACTTCTCGCGTAGCCAAACAAGCTGCCGCTCCCGAATCTTCAATAATGGCATTTATCCTGTCCGTTTTGCGGTTACGGCGCGGCGGATAAGCCGGTATGGCAATAAACCCACCGTAAAAACACCCGTAAAGCGCCGCAATATATTGCAACCCCTGCGGAAACAACAACAGCACACGGTCGCCCCGCACCAATTTTTTGGCCAACTCGTCCGCAATGGCACGTGCCACAACGTCAATCTCTTTAAAAGTAAACTTCTCCGTTTCGTTAACCCCATCACCAAGGTAACGGTAAACAACATGATTAGGCTGTAAATCAGCCCTTTTAACAAGTATCTCAACCAGCGATTCGCTCTCGCGTATAACAGGGTCGGGATTATCCAGCAGGTATTTGTAAGCCATAAATATCGGTTTTCAGCAAAAATAAGGTTTGTTTCCAATCTCGGGCACTTTAAGACCATAATTTGTTTCAGGGCGGCAAACGGGCTGTCCGTTATAGCCCCTGCGTGCCATGCCCTGTTGCGTAAAACCTGCCGGTAGCTTCCGTGGGTCGCTCCGGCAGGTTAACTCCACAAGGGCATGGCCTGCAGGGGGCTGCCACTGCCATCCCTGCCGCAGGGCAACAGCAAAATCTAATTATTAAGTCGTTAAAACAAACAAATCATGCAGCACCATATTTCAGCCGGCACACAGGTAACTTTAAAGTCAAAATGAAGGACAGAATATTTACAAAACTATGCCAACAGCCTACAACAAAACAAAGTATCTTTGCAAGATAAAATTCGAAACATGAAACATTCATGTCGGCAAGTCGCCACAAAGAAGCATGATTAAAAAGCTCCGTTAGGAGCGGAATATT
>CAYVWX010000212.1:0-5654 GCA_964455635.1 uncultured Lentimicrobiaceae bacterium
GTATGCCAAAAAACAATGATAAAACCGGAATTTTTTTCATCGGATTAAGCGGATTAAGCGGATTTTTTATGGTCTGCTAAGCAGACTAATCCGTTCAATCCGTGTAATCCGATGATTGTTTAGGCGTTTGGAATTTTATATTTCAAGATTTGGTGCTTATTTGCTTTTTGGGTATTGTTATTTGTAATTTTTGATTGACGATTGATGATTATCGGAGTGTGTTGGCGGTCATGGTGAGTGATGCGACGCAAGGAGCATTGTATCGAAGTTTGCAAGGAAAGAAATATCTCGATAGTGCGTAAAAACCAGGCCTTTTTAAAAGTTGGAGCGCATGGCTTCCACAGGGTCCATTCGGGAGGCTGCCCACGACGGAATAAATCCCGAAAAAAATCCGATAAATGCTGAAACCGATAAACCCAACACAATATTTTTTAGCGAAAGAGCCATGGTAAAATCAAAAAATCCGCTCACAATCCATGTTAATATAAATACCAGAAATAATCCTACCACTCCTCCCATTAACGAAAGAAAAACAGCTTCAAATAAAAATTGCAACAAAATAAAATACCTTTTGGCTCCCAATGCCTTTTGAATTCCTATTTGGTTGGTGCGTTCTTTTACCGAAACAAACATGATGTTGGCAATGCCAAATCCTCCTACCAGCAACGAGAAACCTCCAATAATCCATCCCACAATCCCGATGATGGCAAAAAGCTGGTCGAAACCTTTGGAAATAATATCTGTTTGGTTGATGGCAAAGTTATCATCTGCCGAAGGCTTTAGCTTTCGTATGGAGCGCATAATGCCCGTTAGCTCGTCCTTCATCTCTTCGATGCTGACATATGGTTTGGCTTTTACCACAATGGAAGCGCCGATATGCCGGTAATCGACCAGGCTTTTGGCAAAGGCTGCCGGAACATATACCCGTTTGTCGGGCGAATTGCCAAAAACATCCTCTCCCTTTCGTTTTACAACACCTATTACCAACAGTTTTCTGCCGAAGATTTTAACTTTTTCTCCAATAACATCAACCTTTCCAAACAGGCTTGTAGCAATATCGTAACCTAAAATAACCACATTCCTGCCGCTTACCGATTCCTGTTCGGTAAAATAGCGGCCTTCACCGATATCGACAGGCATTACATGAATAAAATCGTACGAAACAGCCTGAACCATGGTGTTTTCAACAACATTATTCCGGTAATACACATTTCGCGAAACGCCAAACATATAAGTAGCTTTTTCAATGGTGTTGCTCCGTTTTAAAATCTGTTTCATCTCACGAAGCCCGGGTTCGGGACGTTGCCAGTATTTCCACCAGGGATAATCGCCACCCATGGCCCATGGCCATTTTTGGATAAATAGCACATCGTTGCCCAACGAATTTATTTCATTTGTGATGGAGTTTTGCAAACTGTCGAAAACGGTAAATACCGCAATAATGGAAAAAATACCGATGGTGATGCCTAACAGCGATAAGATGGTTCGAACCTTGTTTGCTACCAGCGAGCCAATGGCAAACAACAGGCTTTCATGTATTAATTTTAATAAAATCACAATGGTCGGTTTATTTATCAAAAACAATTTTCAAATTCAAATTATTTTAGCTGCGTTGGGAAATTCTTTTGCTAAAATTGATAATTATTTGGCTTTTGATTTTTTTCGTTAAAAATTATTGTAAAAGTATAATAACTTTTGATTAAATCTTGTTATTTTGCAAAACCATTTAAGGGTTGAGGTTTTTGTCTTATTTTTAACATTTTACCAAATTGAAAAAGATTAAATCGGCGCTGATTTCCGTTTTTTACAAAGAGGGTCTCGAACCCGTTGTCAGAAAATTACAACATCTTGGTGTTAACATTTACTCCACAGGTGGCACGCAACGTTTTATCGAGTCGTTACAAATTCCGGTAACTTCGGTAGAATCGCTTACCTCTTATCCTGCTATTTTGGGTGGAAGGGTAAAAACTTTACATCCTAAAGTTTTTGGTGGTATATTAGCTCGCCGCGATAGTTTGGAGGATACGAAACAGCTGTCGGAATATGAGATTCCCGAATTTGATTTGGTAATTGTTGACCTATATCCTTTTGAGGAAACATTGGCCGGAAGTGCTGATGAGCAGGAGATAATTGAAAAAATTGATATTGGCGGCATAAGTCTCATACGGGCTGCCGCTAAAAATTATAACGATGTATTGGTGGTTCCTTCGTCGGCGTTTTATCCGCAGCTGTTGCAATTGCTTGAAACCAAAAACGGTTCATCAGAAACCAACGACCGGAAATGGTTTGCCGCCCAGGCCTTTAATGTGAGTTCGCATTACGATACACACATTTTTAACTGGATTAATCCCGGCAACATAGAAACTTTTAAGGCGAGCCAAACCGGCGCTACCGTTTTACGATATGGAGAAAACCCCCATCAGCAGGGAATTTTCTACGGAAAAACGGAAGATGTTTTTGAACAACTTCACGGCAAAGCCATATCGTACAATAATCTGGTTGACCTTGAAGCCGCCATCAATCTTATAGATGATTTTGACGAAACCACCTTCGCGGTTATCAAACATACAAATGCCTGTGGGTTGGCTTCGCGGAATACCCTTGTCGAGGCTTGGAAAGATGCTCTTGCCGGCGATCCCGTTTCGGCTTTTGGAGGTGTGTTGGCAACCAACCGTACCGTTGATGTTGCAACCGCACAAGAGATTAATAAAATATTTTTTGAAATTATTATTGCACCCGATTACGATAATGATGCGCTGGAAGTTTTAAAATCGAAAAAAAACAGAATAATTTTAAAAAAACACGCGCTTAAACTTCCCGATAAACAATTTAAATCGCTGTTAAATGGAGTGTTAGCACAGGATAAAGATACCCGGAGTGAAACCGCAGCCGATTTAAAAGTAGTTACCAACAGCGCCCCTTCCGCTTCGGAAACAGAAGATTTGCTGTTTGCCAATAAATTGGCTAAACATACAAAATCGAACACCATTGTATTGGTAAAAAACAAGCAGCTTACCGGCTCGGGCACAGGACAAACATCAAGGGTGGATGCTTTAAGGCATGCCATCGAAAAGGCAACGAATTTTAGTTTACCTTTGGAGGGTGCAGTAATGGCTTCCGATGCGTTTTTCCCGTTTGCCGATTCGGTTGAAATTGCACACAAAGCAGGGATTACTTCGGTGATACAGCCCGGAGGTTCCATTCGTGATAAAGACTCGATAGCCTATTGTAACCAACACGGGATTTCGATGGTCTTTACAGGAATCAGGCATTTTAAACATTAAGAATTAAAGGAGAAAAAATATATGGGTTTATTTTCATTTTTATCAAAAGAGATTGCCATTGACCTGGGAACGGCAAACACCATTATCATGTACAATGATAAGGTTGTGGTTGACGAGCCGTCGATTGTTGCCATCGAACGCAATTCGGGAAAAATAATTGCTGTTGGAAAACGTGCCATGATGATGCACGGAAAAACACACGAAAACATTAAAACCATTCGTCCGTTGCGCGATGGAGTAATTGCCGATTTCCAATCGTCGGAATATATGATTCGCGAGATGATTAGGATGATAGGAATTAAACACAGTCTGTTTCAACCGGCTCTTAAAATGGTAATATGCATCCCTTCGGGAATTACCGAAGTGGAAGAGCGTGCCGTAAAAGATTCGGCCGAGCAGGCGGGCGCCAAAGAAATTCGCCTTATTCACGAGCCCATGGCTGCTGCTATCGGTATTGGTATTGATGTGCTTGAACCTACCGGAAACATGATTATTGATATTGGTGGCGGAACTTCCGAAATTGCCGTTATTGCCCTGGGAGGTATTGTAAACAACAAATCAATACGTATTGCAGGCGATGATTTTAATGCCGATATTAAAGAGTATATGCGTAAACAGCACAATATCTCGATTGGTGACCGTACTTCGGAGCGAATAAAAATTGAGGTGGGTGCCGCCATTACCGAACTCGATAACCCTCCGGACGAATATGCCGTTCACGGCCGTGACCTGCTTACCGGTATCCCTCGCGAAATAAAAGTTAACTATAAAGAAATTGCAACCTGTCTTGATAAGTCCATTTCAAAAATTGAAACCGCTGTTCTGCAGGCACTTGAGTTAACGCCCCCTGAGTTATCGGCCGACATTTACCGTACCGGTATCTATTTAGCCGGCGGTGGTTCGTTGCTCAGAGGCCTCGACAAACGTATTCAGGCCAAGGTTAAACTGCCCATTCATGTTGCCGAAGACCCTTTGCGTGCCGTTGCCCGCGGTACGGGTATCGCCTTAAAGAACTTCGAGAAATTTACATTCCTTATTAAATAAGGATGGCTTGTTATGCAAAATCTGCTGCTATTTGTTCGTAAACACTGGTTTGTTGTTTTGTTCCTGTTACTCGAAACCGGCTCTTTACTAATGGTGGCAAACAGCTATTCGTATCACCGCTCGCTGGCTTTTAATACCGTTAACGATTTTACCGGCGGTGTTTTTTCAACATTTTCGGGTATTACCGATTATTTTGCCCTTAAAAAGGCTAACCATAATTTGTTGGAACAAAATGCCGCTTTACTTAATAATAGGCAGAGTTCGTTTTTAACCACTGATACCGGATTTGTTTATAAAGATACGCTTTACAAATATATTCCCGCTCATGTAGTCAGTATATCGGTTAACCACCCCTCTAATTATATTATGGTTAATAAAGGCTCGTTGCACGGTGTTAAAAAAGAGATGGGGGTTATTTCGAGCAGGGGCGTGGCAGGCATTGTTATTGGTGTTTCAAAGCATTACTCGCTTATTATGTCGTTGTTGCATCACAATGCTAAAATAAGCGGCAGAATAAAAAAGGACAATATTCTTGTAAATATAATTTGGGATACCGGCGATTACCGTTTTGGTAATATACAGGATGTCCCTTCGCATGTGGAGCTGAAGCCCGGCGACACTATTGTTACCAGCGGGAAATCGTTGATTTTTCCGGAAGGAATAATCATAGGATATGTTGAAAGCAGTACCGGAAATCAAAAGGTGGATTTTAAAAAGGGTATCCTCAGGTTTGCCACCGATTTTAAAAGTTTGCAAAATGTTTACATTATCGAAAACATAATGAAACCTGAACAACAAAAATTATTGGAGCAGACAAATGAATAGCAGGTTGGTAAAAAATATAATCAGGTTTGTTTTGCTTGTGCTTTTGCAGGTGCTGCTGTTTAGCAACATGCATCTTTGGGGTTATGTAACACTCTATCCGTATTTACTTTTTTTGTTGTTGCTACGATACGATATTAGTAAAACAAATTTGCTGCTGTTGGGGTTTTTTACAGGTCTTGTTATCGATTTTTTTCAAAATACCATGGGAATGCAGGCAGCCGCAGCCGTGTTGTTGGTTTTTGCCCGGCCGGCTGTTTTAAATTTTTATTTTAAAAAGATGGAGTTTGCTCCGCGCGAAGAACCGGGTATCAGCAAGCTGGGGTTTGCAGGATTTTTAAAGTATGCAACAACACTGGTTTTTATTCATAATTTTTTTCTTTTTCTGCTCGAAGCTTTTTCCCCGGCTAATATTATCGATACCGTTGAAAGGGCAATGTTAAATACCGCAGCCACTGTTGTTCTTATCATGATTATTGAAATGCTTTTCAGTAAAAAGAAAAA
>CAYVWX010000213.1:162-5610 GCA_964455635.1 uncultured Lentimicrobiaceae bacterium
CTCCGAACTTTAGGCATTTTAGGCACTTCAATTCTTGTTCATTTCCGCAAGCTCGGCAGGATTTGTAATCCTGACATGGTAATATTTTTGGGTGGCAGGAAACCATTCATGAATGGTTTCTACGTTTGTTATTTTGTAAATGTGTTGCTAATTATTTTAGGCACTCCGAACTTTAGGCATTTTAGGCACTTCAATTCTTGTTCATTTCCGCAAGCTCGTCAGGATTTGCAATCCTGCGATTTCTATAACTGCATTGTGTCGAACATTTCAGGTGCCCAATTCACCATCTTTGCCGTTTAACTTCTTTTATTACCTTTGTTGTTGTAAGTTATAAACTTTAACATCTTTTATCATGATTAATGAGAATCTTGTTGCTTATTTTAGCGAAGCCATAAAAAGTAATTTCAATCATCCGGCCTTATCTGATTATAACGGAGGAACATATACCTATAAGGAGGTTGCGCAATACATCAAAAAGTTCCATGCTGTTTTTGAGCAAACCGGTATCAAACGAGGTGATAAAATTGCGCTGATTGGAAAAAATTCGGCAAATTGGGCCGTTGCATATCTCTCGGTGGTAACTTATGGAGCCGTAATTGTACCTATTCTACCCGATTTCCTTGCCAAAGATGTTCATTATATTGTGAATCATTCCGAATCGAAAGTGCTGTTTGCAGCCAATAATATTTGGGACAAGCTGAGTATTGATGATATGTACGACCTTCAGTATGTTTTTGGCTTGGAAGATTTGCTGCCACTTCATTCAAGAAATAAGAATATTGATGACATTGTAAACGCTGTTGATGGTTTTTTAACTAAAAAATATCCCGAGGGACTTACCGCAGATAATTTTGTGCTTCCGCAAACCGATAACAGCGAATTGGCGGAAATAAGCTATACATCCGGTACCACGGGTTTTTCAAAAGGAGTGATGCTGTTGCACAATAGTTTGGCAGCCAATGTAAGGTTTGCCCGCAACAATATGCCGCTTAAAGCAGGTGATAAAATTGTCTCGTTTTTGCCCTTGGCACATGCTTACGGACTGGCTTTTGAGTTTTTGTTTCCTTTTTCGCTGGGATGTCACATCACTTTTTTAACAAAAACACCTACTCCGGCTATCATTACCAAAGCTTTTCAGGAAATCAGGCCAAGACTTATTCTTTCGGTTCCGTTGGTCATCGAAAAGATATACAAAAAGAAAATCCTTCCGGTTATTAAAAAGGCACCGTTGAGTTTTCTTTTAAAGATTCCGTTAATCAACCTGTTGTTGTATAAGAAGGTATTAAAAGGAGTAAGCGAAGGTTTTGGTGGAAATTTTGTAGAAGTTGTAGTGGGCGGGGCTGCCCTGAGTGAGGAGATTGAAGGCTTTTTTAGAAAAATCGGGTTTCCCATTACCGTTGGATACGGAATGACCGAATGCGGGCCGTTGGTAGCTTATGCTCCTGCTAACGTGGCTAAACAGGGTTCCTGCGGAAGGGCAGTGGATGTGTTGAAAGTAAAAATAGACTCTTCGGACCCGCAGCACGAAGTGGGTGAGATACTCATGCGTGGCGAAAATGTTATGACAGGGTATTATAAAAACAAAGAGGCTACTGAGCAGGCTATTGATAAAGATGGCTGGCTGCATTCGGGCGATTTGGGTATAATTGATGAGGAGGGTTTTATTTTTATAAAAGGCCGCAGTAAAAATATGCTTTTGGGGCCGTCAGGACAAAATATCTATCCCGAAGAGATTGAATCGATGATAAACAACCGTGCTTGTGTTGCCGAGTCGTTGGTGGTTCAGCGTGACGGTAAGTTAAAAGCATTGATAGTTCCTGATGAAGAAGTGGTAAAAGCATTGAACCTCACAGAAGAAAGCTTGTCGGAAAAGCTCGAAAACTATCGTAAAGAGCTCAACAAACATTTTCCGGCTTATATGGCAGTTTCGGAAATCTTAATTCACAAGGAGCCTTTTGCCAAAACACCCAAACAGAGTATTAAAAGATTTATGTATCAGTAACAGATTGATTTATAAACAATAATATCATCTTATCAAATTTACCACTCCTTTAATTTCTCTTTCGCCCGGATGCAGTACCCCGGTGTATTTGTAATAGAGTGTCCATACATAGGTGCCGTGCTCTGCGGGGTTTCCTTTTATCTTACCGTCCCAACCTTTTGACGGGTCGTTGCTTTCAAAAATCATTTGTCCCCAGCGATTGAAAATTTTTAACGAATAAACTTCCGCCGGACATTGTAAAACAGGTCTAAAATCATCGTTAAGGCCATCTCCATTGGGGGTAAATGCATTGGGTACCACCGAAAAGCATTCCAGATCTTCAGGAGGGAAATAGATGGTTACAAGAACCGAGTCGCCGGTGTTTCCACAGAGGTTTGAAACGGTTACATAGTAGAGGCCCGAGTCGGAAACCAAATAGACGGAGTCGGTACTGCCATCCTGCCACAAATACGCTGCGTCGGGTGTTCCGGTAGCATCAAGAGTCAGGGTGGTGCCGTTTAAAATTGAAGTGTCGTTTCCAAGGTTTACAATGGGAAGCATCGTTACCGACAATCGTGTTAATACCGTGCTGTCGCATCCGTTTACGGTAACCGGATAATCCAAATAGTTGCCGGGATTTTTCTGAAAACCGCCTCCTGCATAAAGGCTGTCGCCCTGACAGATTGTAGTGTCCCATTGTACGCTGTAAACCGGATTTACAGTTAAATTAAGCATATGAATGCTGTCGCACCCGCCTGAAGATTGAGTGGTATCCATAAAAATTCCATCTGTTTTTTGCCATTCGCCCTGCGCATAAACCGAGTCGCCTTCACAAATCGAGGTTGTGTCGTTTACGTTGATGATGTCGGAAACCGTTAAATCGGTTATGGCAATGCTGTCGCAGCCCCAAATCGACTGTAATGTGTCGTAATAAGTACCTGATTGCTTTTGCCAGCTGTTTTGTAAAAATACCGAATCGCCATTGCATATTCCCATGGTATTTTGGGTTTCCTGAATGTCGTAAACCGTAAGGTCAAGCATTAAAATGCTGTCGCAACCATGAATGGTTAACAGCGAATCGAAGTAGTTTCCCGAGGTTTTTTGCCAGCTGCCACCTGCAAAAACGGAATCGCCCGTGCAAATTCCCAGCTGACTGGCAATAAAGAAGGTGTCGTTAACCTGGAGATTGGTTTTAATGATGCTGTCGCAACCAATATAATTGTAAAGGCTGTCGTAATAAACACCCGTTGTGGTTTGTCCGGTTCCACCGGCGCTAACAGTATCGCCGGCACATATAACCGTATCAATTTCAAGAAAATAGGAGGGGAGTACGGTAACATTAATTGTATCCGAAATGTAACAGGTTCCGTTTGTTGCCTTTACAAAATAAAGTCCTGTAGTGTCGGCAGGAAAGTTGTGCGTAGTGTCGCCGTTTTGCCAAAGATATGAATCGGCATCGGTACCGGCATCAAGCAACAGGGTGTCGCCCGAACAAAAGGTGGTGTCGTTTCCCAAATCTACAGTGGGTTTAGCCGAAATTCGTACGAGATGGGTTACAGAACCTTCTACTCCGCTAATCCAAACCGTGAGTTTTACAAAATAAAGTCCTACCGAAGAAAACAGGTGCTTTGGATCGGGAATGGTTGAAAAATTGTTTGAACCTGAGGGGGTGTCGCCAAAATCCCAAAACAGCGAGTCGGGTTCGGAAGAGCTGTTTTCATGAAATTCGGTGGAGTCGCCATAGCATCCGGGGCCATAATTATAACCCGGATTAAAGCTGAAAAACGACTGGATAAAAGGAGGTAATCCCCAGTTAGAGGTGTTTCCGCCAAGGCTTACCGAGCCAAAACTAAACTGACATGCCGTACCCTTTTCATTGGGATAGTTAATGACGCTAATGTTGCCGCTCAGCCGCTGGGCAACATATATTCTGTTGTCGGGTGCAAGCTGTAAAGCCCCTTCGGTGCCTGTAGCAATTTGTACTCTTGACCCTACCACATCGGGTGCCGTTAAATCGTATTGGTATAATATTTTACCGGGATTACTTTTCCATGTGTTTACATACAACAGATGTCCGTTGGGCGAAAACTCGATTCCGTAAGGTTCACCACCCAGGCCGTTATCGGTTATGATATTTTGGTCGCTTACCATGCCCGTAGTGGTGCTGAACCCGAAGATTTCGACACTTTTTAAACCCACATTGGCTTTGGCTAACATGGTTCCGTCGGGCGAAACCTTCATGTACCCTTTGGCGTTATCAATATCTCCCTGAATAACAACCCCTGCTGTGCTGATAACAGGATTTGCATTTACTCCCGAAGTTGTTACCAAATAGGAATAAAAATTGTTGGTGCCCCACTTTTGAGCTACAACCCATATGTCGGTTCCGTTGGCATGGCCTATGGCTGTTAATTTTTCGCACATTGGTGCGGTAAGCAGAATATTTTTTACCGAGTCAACCACTTCGCCCAAAAATCCGTTTTTGTTCATGTCAACCAACGAGTAACGCAGTCCGTTGGTGCCGCCGGGAGGAGAGGTGCCTACTTCGTCGATGGTAAAAATGTAAAAGAGGTTGCTGCTGCCCGGCTTGGGTACAATAATGCCCGATTGTGTACTGGAAGCATTGCCCATCAAACCGTTGCCGTTGGTCATAATTTCGTTGTGTTTATCCCATACGGTAACGCCATCGGTATAAAACCGGATGGCACCGCTTTCGCTGGAGATGGATGAGCAGCCTTCCCAGGTACTTAAAGCACCGTCTAATATGGGAACCGGGTTGCCCGTGGAAAAGTTTAATCCAGCGTAATCGCCAAAATACCAGTTGGCTGCCTGATTTTGTGCCTTTGATGTTTGTGAAACTAAAAGCAGACTCAATACTGCTATTGCCCATGCTGTTTTAATTGTCATTGCTGATTTTTTCATCAATATTTTTTTCTTTTGTTTTTGAAGGCTTCTTATTCATTTTTATAAATGCCCATACAAAGCCTGCAACAAGGTGAAGCATTACAATGGAAAAAATAATGTAGGCTAAAGTGTTATTCATTATCAGGTATATTTTGAAGGGTTGAGTCGGCTTTGCCAATGGCAGTTTTGCCGGTTTCCAGGTAAGTTTTTAAATCTTCTAATCCTTTGTCGAACATGGGTTTCATCATAGGTTCTAACACCTTGCCCAGTAATCTCTCAAAAGGAAAGGTTAATCCGCCAATGTGTGTTGACCATATTACTTTTGTTTTGGCAGAATCAACGGGAATAAACGACCAGTTGCCGGTGGCATCTCCTTTCGGGCCGAAATCGAGATGATTTTTAATGTGTGTATAAGGTTCTGCTTCCACGATGGTCATTTTACCTTTTCCGATGATTTTACCCTGCCACGAACGGGATGCTCCTACGCCGCTGTCAGGGCCGCTAAACGAGTCAGTCATGGTGCTGTCGTGTTCAAAAGGCGACCACAGCTTCCATTTTTTCAG
>CAYVWX010000214.1:0-5575 GCA_964455635.1 uncultured Lentimicrobiaceae bacterium
ACCTTACTTATATTTCAACGGGCGATATGTTACGTTCCGAAATTGCTTCCGGTTCGCCTTTGGGCATGGAAGCCAAAGGAGTTATCGAAATGGGGGGGCTGGTTTCGGATGAGCTGGTTGTACAAATGATAGAAAAAAACATCATTGATTCGTCGGGAAAACAGGGTATCTTGTTCGATGGTTTTCCGCGAACCGTGGTACAATCGTATATACTTGACGGGTTGTTGCTGAAATTGGATACCCAGCTGGATATGATGATAGCCTTAAACGTTCCTGATGAGGTGTTGACAGAGCGCTTGTTGTTGCGGGCAAAAGATTCGGGACGTAGCGACGATACACTGGATGTTATTAAAGTAAGGATAAAAGAGTACCATGATAAAACGGCTCCCGTGGCCGATTACTACAGAAAGCGTGGTAAATATTACGAAATAAACGGTGTTGGTGATATTGATGAAATTTTTAATCAAATTACATCAGTAATCGAGGGCCATAAGAAAAAAATTCATACAAATATTGTTTTGCTGGGTAAACCCGGGTCGGGAAAAGGTACTCAGGGACAATTGATTGCCAAAGAACACAATCTGGTGTATATCTCTACCGGTAAGATGCTTCGTAACGAAATTGCAAAAGGAACCGATCTGGGTAAAAAGGTGGAGCCTTATATGGAGAAAGGTGAAATTGTTGAAGATGAGATTCCTATTAAGTTAATCGAAAATCGAATCGGTAATCATCCCGATTCAAAAGGATTTATTTTTAAAGGATTTCCCCGCACGATGATTCAGTCGTATATACTCGACGGACTTTTAATGAAAGAGCATATGAAAGTGTCGGCGGTTATTGAAATGGAGATTGATACCATTACCGCGCTTAAACGACTTAATGCCCGTGCCGCAACAAAAAAAGCCAGGCCTTACGATAAATCGGTTGAGCTTATTATTAACAGGTTGGAGCAGTACAAACAAAAAACAAAACCTGTAATTGATTATTATCGCAAACAGAGCAAATATTATGCTATTGACGGTACCGGCTCGGAGCAGGAAGTTTTTGAGAAACTAAATGTGCTTATTGCACAAATAATTAAGGAAAACTATTAACGGTTTTTTGTGTGATGACTTTATATAAAAAAATGCCGCATCGAAAGAAGCGGCATTTTTTTGTGCTTTAAATTCAGCAATCAGGCATTAAAGTAGCCTTTTTGTTTGGCATCCTTTATGGCATTAAAAATACCTTTTTTATTAATGATGCGAATACCTGCTGCCGAAACCCTCAGTGTTACCCATTCATTGGTTTCGGGGACAAAAAATTTCTTGGTATGAAGATTAGGATGGAATCTTCTTCTTGTTTTGATATGTGAATGCGAAACGTGGTTTCCTGTAATCACTTTTTTTCCTGTAATCTGACAAATTCTTGACATCGTTCCGTGTTTTTAAGTCGTTTTTAAAAAGGGAGTGCAAAGAACGTATTATTTTTTTAATTATTCGAGCAAATCCCGATAATTTTATTTCGCGGCAAAAGTATCAATAAATCAGTTATAAACGAACACCATTTGTCTGTTTTTTCTTAAAAAGAAATAACAATGGGTTGTTAATAAGTTGAAATGTTATACAAGATGATGTGTTTAAATGTTGCTAAACGCGGTACTTACCTGTTGCCATACATTTTATCGTAATATTTTTGATAGTCGCCCGAAGTTGTACTGTCGAGCCATTCCTGATTGTTAAAGTACCAGTCGATGGTTTTTTCAATTCCCTCTTCAAACTGTAACGAAGGTTTCCATCCCAGTTTATTTTGCAGTTTTGACGAGTCGATGGCGTAACGTAAGTCGTGGCCTGCACGGTCGGTTACAAAGGTTATGAGTTTTTCCGACGATCCGGGCTCACGGCCTAATTTTTTGTCCATCACCTTTATCATCACCTTAATCAGGTCGATATTTTTCCATTCGTTGTGGCCACCTATATTAAAGGTTTCTCCGTCCGCTCCTTTATGAAAAATTACATCGATGGCAGCGGCATGGTCGATAACATACAGCCAGTCGCGAACATTTTCGCCTTTGCCATATACCGGAAGCGGTTTGTTATTCCGGATGTTGTTTAAAAACAGGGGAATCAGTTTTTCGGGAAACTGGTTTGGTCCGTAATTGTTCGAGCAGTTTGAAATAATAACGGGTAATCCGTAAGTGTCGTGGTAAGCGCGTACAAAATGGTCGGAACTTGCTTTGGAAGCCGAATAGGGGCTGTGGGGGTCGTAGGCGGTTTCTTCGGTAAAAAATCCCTCGTTGCCCAGGGCACCATATACCTCGTCGGTTGAAACATGATAAAAACGTTTGCCTTCCCAATGGTCTTTCCAAATGGCTTTGGCGGCATTCAGCAGATTTACCGTGCCCACCACATTGGTCATAACAAATTCCATGGGGTTTTCAATGGAGCGGTCAACATGCGATTCGGCAGCAAGATGGATAACCCCGTCGAATTTGTGTTCCTTAAACAATCTGAGCATTAAATCGCCATCTACAATATCTCCTTTAATAAAGGTGTAGTTGGGCATCTTTTCCACATCGGTAAGGTTTAACAGGTTGCCTGCATAGGTAAGCTTGTCCAGGTTGTAAATGTGATATTCCGGATACTTATTTACAAAAAGTCGTATCACATGAGAGCCTATAAATCCGGCACCGCCGGTAATTAAAATTTTTTTCATGATAAATATATTCTGCTGTTATTTAGGTTGTTTTATTGTTTCTCAGTGCAAGTTCCCACTTCCAGGCCGAAAGGGTCATATCGTCCAAGCCTCGTTGTGCTTTCCAGCCCAACTCTCTGTTTGAAAAGTCGGGATTAGCCCATACCTTTTCAATGTCGCCGGGACGGCGGTCAACAATTTTGTAGTTGAGTTTTTGGCCGCTGACTTTTTCAAACGACTTGATAACTTCAAGCACCGAGTAGCCGTTGCCCGTACCGAGATTAAATACTTCAAAATCTTTTTTCATTTTGTTGTTAATCATCCTGTTAACGGCAATTACATGCGCTTTTGCCAGGTCAACCACATGAATATAATCTCTGATAGCAGTTCCGTCGGGGGTGTTATAATCTTCACCAAAAACACTCAATTGCTTTCGGATACCGATAGCAGTTTGGGTTATAAAAGGAACGAGGTTGTTTGGCACGCCCAACGGTAGCTCGCCGATAAGTGCCGAGTCGTGGGCACCGATGGGGTTAAAATATCGCAGGGCAATGGTTTTTATGGCTTCAACATTTACCGTGTCGGAAATTATTTCTTCGGCAATTTGCTTGGTGTTTCCGTAAGGTGATTCGGCTTTTTTTATGGGAGCTTTTTCTGAAACGGGAAGCTCGTCGGGTTGTCCGTAAACGGTACACGATGAGGAGAAAACCAGGTTGCTGATTTTGTTTTCAATCATGCTTTCCATTACATTCATCAACGAAACCAGGTTGTTTCGATAGTACATCAACGGCTTTTGAACACTTTCGCCAACGGCTTTGTAGGCAGCAAAATGTATTACGCCTTTCAGATCGTGGTGGCGTTTAAAAAAGTCGGCGGTTTTTTCGCGGTCAACCAAATCAAACACCTCCAATAAAGGTTTCTTTCCGGTTATTTTTTCAATGTTATCAACAACCTCTTTTTTTGAGTTGGAGAGGTTGTCAACAATAACCACTTCAAAACCTTCGTTTTGTAATTCAACTACGGTGTGCGAGCCTATGTAGCCTGTTCCTCCTGTTACAAGAATTTTCATAATGACGATATTTTAATTACTTTGTTGTTTTCCAATTTATATTTTTCGCCGCTTTCGGGACAAACAGCGAGGTTATCTGCGCCGAAGTTCAGCCTGTGGCCGTATTCACTCATCCAGCCCACATGACGGGCAGGATTGCCCACAACCAATGCATAATCGGGAACCTCTTTGGTAACAACGGCTCCTGCCCCGATAAAGGCAAATCTGCCAATATTATGGCCGCAAACAATGGTTGCGTTGGCACCAATGCTGGCACCATGTTTAACAATGGTTTTTGTGTATTGTCCCCGCCGGTTTACATTGCTCCGGGGATTGATGACGTTGGTAAAAACCATCGACGGCCCTAAAAAAACATCGTCCTCGCAAATTACCCCGGTATAAATAGATACATTGTTTTGTACCTTAACGTTTTTACCCAATACTACCTCCGGCGAAACAACAACATTTTGCCCGATGTTGCAGTGTTCACCCAGCGTGCAATGACTCATGATATGTGAAAAATGCCAAATTTTGGTTCCTTCTCCGATGGTACACTCCTTATCGATAACAGCGGTTTCGTGTGCAAAATATTTTTTCTCCATTTAATATAAATGCTTTTTGTGTTGATTGCTTTTTTCTGTTTAACTTCACAAATATAAGTATTGTTGGGCGATTGATGAAGCGTTGACAGTACTATTTTTTTACCTGCAGAATAATTCAATACGGAAATATATACAGCTGTTTGGAAAAGAAGCTGTTAAATTTTTTTATAATTTTTAAATGGTTATGTGTTACTTTTGTAAGATTAAAATGAATGGGTGTGCTTGATTTTGAAAAACAACTATTCCACAAGGTAATTACAAAATTATAAACAGATGCAATACGAAAACAAATTGTTTACCATTAACCCCATAGGGTACATCGAAACGGCTTTTAATGGAAAGGCGAGAATTCCACGGCAGGGGAGGTTTGATAAGACGGCAAAAGGCATTGCTGTTGTTAATCCCGAGGTTGAAAAAGGATTGGAGTCGTTAAACCGGTTTAAATATTGCTGGCTGTTGTTTTATTTTGATAAAAACAAAGCGTTTTCACTGCTTCAATATCCGCCAAAAGATGACAAGCCCCACGGCGTTTTTTCCATCCGCAGTCCGCGACGTCCCAACGGTATTGGAATGACCGTTGTAAAAATCGACACTATTTTAAAAAACAGACTCTATTTTACCGGTGCCGATATGATAAACGGTACGCCGTTGGTTGATATTAAACCTTACGTTGAAGAGATTGACTCCGTGCCCGGTTCGGGAAACGGCTGGATGGATAAATAGTGGCTACATTATAGGATTTTTATAAGCACTTTTGGTTTTTCCAACCCGCAAAACCCATTTAAAAATACCAAAAAAGCTTAAATCTTTTCCATGCGGCAAAAACAGACCTGATTTAAAAAAAAATTGAATTGCTGCTTCGAAAAGTCATCCGATGAATATTTTTGCAAAATGTTAGATTTTGGCAAAAAAACGCTTTATTGACTGATGGATAACATATTAAGGCACAAACCTTAGAATTTACTTTAAGGTTTGAACCCGTTTTTTGGCAAAAACCTACCCTTTAGTGTAGTATAAAAACTACACTGTTCCTACCTTGTTTTGTGTTGTTTTATGTTTTAATTTTGGAAAATTAAACAGGAACATACTGTGAACCCAACTTTTATATGTGTTGTTTTTGCTGATTTGACTTTCAGAAATTGTTTAACGAAAAAAAATGTATATTACCCTGCTTGTTGATGACGGCGATTGCTTTCGTTTCGATGAATGATGTACAAGTTACTGATTTATTGATTTTTTGACACCTAATTGC
>CAYVWX010000215.1:0-5475 GCA_964455635.1 uncultured Lentimicrobiaceae bacterium
TTTAGCTTGCTAATCATAGGTGTTTCATCTGTTTATAATTTTGTTTACCCTATGGAATTTAAAAACTATTCCACAGGGTGAATTTGATATGCCGCATTTTTGTTTTGTCATGATTTTTGCTTGCCATGCGGCAAAAATCCCGCCAAAACAGATCTTACGTTTTTTTTAATACCCCGGGTTAACACCCGTGGCTATAATATATCACCCCTACGGGGTTTGCAAATAATCATTTTTTGTGTGCCGACTTGCCGACATGAATGTTTCATCTGTTTATAATTTTGTAATATATTGTCGTACATTGCATTATCGTAGTTTTTTGTTGCGCCCTGAAAGGGCAGCATAAATACGGCAGCTTGCAAATAATCATACGCTTGTGTGGCAAAAGTTTTGGCTAAAATTAAGCATTTTTTCCGTGACAGTTTTTATATTTTTTTCCACTTCCACACGGACAGGGGTCGTTACGCCCCACTTTTTTGGCCACTTTAACAGGCTGAGTCTTTACCTGCTCGGCAGCCTGTGTATCGCTGTGAGCCTGCGACAGCATATCGCCGCGTTCTTCTTTCATTTGTGAACGGTCGAGTCCGCGAGGAATCTTAGCTTCCTGCAAGACACCCTGATTTTGAATAAGAATATCGGCTTTAATTAAAAATGAAATCACATCTTTGTTAATTTTCTGAATCATTTTTTTAAACAGTTCAAACGACTCAAATTTATAAATTAACAGCGGATCTTTTTGTTCGTAGGAGGCATTCTGTACCGATTGTTTCAAGTCGTCCAATTCGCGCAGATGTTCTTTCCATGCATCATCGATAGTGGCCAATACAATACTTTTTTCAAATGCCAGCGGAATTTCTCTTCCCTCCGACTCCACCGATTTTTTAAGGTTGGCAATTACCTGCATCTGTTTGTTTCCATCCGAAAACGGGATGGCAATGTTTTCGTACTGCTTTTGATTTTCGTACACATCTTTAACAACAGGCAGGGTATTTTTCATCAGCCGCTCACGCTTTTGATTATACTCTTTATAAACCTTTTGATAAAGTTGTTCGGTTAACTGTTCGGGAGAGATTTGCAGGAATTCTTTTTCATCAACCGGCGAATCGGTGGCCAGCGATCGGTAGAGTTCGAGTTTAAAGTTTTCAAAGTCGCTATCCTGCTGTGACTCAATCACTATTTGTTCGCAATAATCGTAAATCATGTTGGCAACATCCACCGCCAGGCGTTCTCCGAACAGGGCATGCCGGCGTTTTTTATAAATTACCTCTCGTTGCGAATTCATCACATCGTCGTACTCCAATAATTTTTTACGGATACCGAAGTTATTTTCTTCCACTTTACGCTGGGCACGCTCGATAGATTTGGTAATCATGCTATGCTGAATCACCTCACCCTCTTTCAGTCCCAGCTTATCCATCAGCCCTGCTATTCTGCCCGAGCCGAACATACGCATTAGGTCATCTTCCAGCGAAACATAAAATTGAGAGCTGCCCGGGTCTCCCTGTCGTCCGGCCCGGCCTCGCAACTGGCGGTCAACACGCCTCGACTCATGCCTTTCGGTACCAACAATGGCCAGACCACCGGCTTCTTTAACACCTTCGCCCAGTTTAATATCGGTACCACGACCCGCCATGTTGGTAGCAATGGTAACGGTTCCGGCTTCTCCGGCTTCTTTTACAATTTGCGCTTCACGCTGATGCAGTTTGGCATTAAGCACATTGTGTTTAATGTGTTTACGGTTAAGCATCCTGCTAAGCAACTCCGAAATTTCCACCGAGGTTGTCCCCACCAATACAGGCCTTCCGGCATTTACAAGTTTTTCAATTTCATCGATAACGGCATTGTACTTTTCGCGTTTGGTTTTGTATATCAGGTCTTCCCTGTCGTCGCGAAGGATAGGTTTATTGGTAGGAATTTCAACCACATCCAGCTTATAAATATCCCAAAGCTCACCGGCTTCGGTAATGGCAGTACCTGTCATACCCGCCAGCTTTTTATACATCCTGAAATAGTTTTGCAAGGTAATGGTAGCATAGGTTTGAGTGGCTGCTTCCACCTTAACATTTTCCTTAGCCTCAATGGCCTGATGCAAACCGTCGGAGTAACGCCGTCCTTCCATAACACGGCCTGTTTGTTCGTCAACAATTTTAATTTTGTTATCCATGATAACATACTCCACATCTTTTTCAAAAAGAGTGTAAGCTTTTAAAAGCTGGATAACCGTATGAACGCGCTCCGATTTAAGGGAATAGTCTTTTATAAGTTCGCTTTTCTTTTCAAGTTTTTCTTTTTCATCAATCTCCATGGCCTCCAACGCATTAATTTCATCGGCAATATTGGGCATGATAAAAAAGTCTTCTTCGTTGTACGATTTTGAAAGCAGGTCGATACCTTTTTCGGTAATGTCAACCGAATTATGCTGCTCTTCTATCACGAAATAGAGTTCATCGTTGATAATGTGCATATTTTTAGCCTGCTCCTGTAAATAAAAGCTCTCGGTTTTTTGCATTAAAGCTTTGTTGCCCTCTTCCGACAGGAGCTTTATAAGCGCTTTATTTTTTGGTAATCCGTGGTATGCCCTAAGTAAAAGTTCGCCGGCTTTTTTAACATTGTCGGAGTTTGTTCTGTCGTGCAACAATTTTTTAGCTTCGGCAATTATACTTGTTACCAGACTTTTTTGGGCATTGTAAAGTTTTTGCACATCGGCTTTTAGATTGTCAAATTCCTGTGTATCGCCTTTAGGTGTGGGGCCCGAAATAATTAAAGGTGTACGGGCATCATCGATAAGTACGGAGTCAACCTCATCCACAATGCTATAATTATGAACCCGTTGAACCATTTCATCGGGATTTGATGTCATATTGTCGCGCAGGTAGTCGAAACCAAACTCATTGTTTGTTCCGTAAGTAATATCTGCCAGATAGGCATTGCGCCTTTCTTCGGTATTGGGTTGGTGCTTGTCGATACAATCGATTTTCAATCCGTGAAACATATACAACATACCCATCCACTCGGCATCACGTTTAGCAAGGTAGTCGTTTACCGTAACCAAATGTACCCCTTTGCCCGGCAGGGCATTCAGATAAACCGGCAAGGTAGCTACAAGGGTTTTACCTTCACCGGTAGCCATTTCGGCAATTTTACCCTGATGCAATACAATGCCGCCAATAAGCTGAACATTGTAATGAACCATATCCCAGGTAATCATGTTACCCCCTGCAAGCCATTGGTTTTTGTAATAGGCTTTGCCGTCTTTAATGGTTACATTGTCCATTTTGGAAGCCAGTTCACCATCAAAATCGGAAGCGGTAACTACCACCTCATCATTTTCCTTAAACCGGCGCGCAGTTTCTTTCATCACGGCAAAAGCCTCCGGAAGAATTTGATTTAACACCTCTTCGGTTTTCGTATCTATTTGCTTTTGGAGTTTGTCAATTTGATTGTACATCTTCTCCTTTTCGTCGGTTGCCAGTTCCAGATTGGTTTCAATGCTTTCTTTTAGTTTAGATATCTGGTTTTCCTCTTCCGAAATATAGTCGGCAATTTGTTGCTTAAACTCAATGGTTTTATGGCGAAGATCGTCGTTACTTAACTCTTTTACAGTTTCGTATGCTTTGTGTATTTTCTGTACGATGGGTTTGAGCGCTTTCATATCTCTGGTGGATTTATCACCCATCACCTTTTTGAAAAATTTTAACATGATTGTTATATGTTTTAAAAAAAATCCTTTATGTCAATAACCATACCAATTTTATTAAAAAATAAATTTGGCGCGCAAAGTTACTTAAAGCTAAAGAGAAATAGAAATAAATTTTTTGAGGATGGATGGAAAATGGTAACTTGGTGACCGGATTACAAATCCGGTTGAGCTATGTTTATTATTAGTTAGTTACCGGATTACAAATCCGGTTGAGCTGTGTTTTAAATGGTGAAAGGCAACAACTTTTATGGATGCGGGTTATGCAAAATATGCTTTATCTCGTTTTCAAGGTTTTCGTCAGCCATGGAAGCCGGCGCCAGACCTATGGTAGCATCGGGATTTAAAATAACATAGGTGGGAAAAATTTTCACATCATAAGCATCCAGAATATCAATACGTTTGCCAACATACAGCACAGGCCAGTCGAGATTATCTTTTTTAAGCAGCATGGTAATTTTTTCGGGATGACTGCCATAGGCAAGCAGTACAATTTTAAGCTTGTTGCCGAGGCGCGACGACATATCTTTTAAAAAATCGAGATGCATAAGGCATACGCGGCAATCGGCTTTTAAAAAATCAAACAAAACTACCTGCCCTTTAAAATCTTTCGGTGAGAATGTTTTTCCATTTGACACCGGAAGTTTAAAATCGGGAGCCGCCGTGCCCCGTGCAAGATGCGTTAGCCGCAGTATGTAATTTCGGGCAATATCGCGATTTGTTTTGTACCTGCTGTTGTTTTCCAATTGTTTAAGAATCTTCAGCACGCCCTCTTTCGAAAAATCGGGATTACCATAAAAACCTGCCGCCGTTTGCATCATAACAAGTTCGGTGAGTTTAACATTTTCCGACAAAAGGCTGTCGGTAGCAAACACCGCATTAAAATTTTGTAACGAGCCATCATAAACGGCCTTTACCAAGCGGTTAAAATAGCGCCCGTAAAACTGCTGAACCACATATTTCTTAAATACGGAATGGAAAAAATCGGTATATTGAATGTTGCTATAATGTATTGGCTGAGAGGTAAAATACTCCTTAACAATCGATTTTGTACTTTTTTTATGGCTTACCCATTCGAGTTGAGCCAGCGAATATTTTACGTAGGTATTAAAGTATTCGTTGTTAACACCATGAAAGGTATCCTCCACCGATTTACGAAGTTGATATATCACAGCCAAATCGCGATTCTGGTAAATATCGTTAAAGTTTTTTACCACAAAGGAATTGTACAACACATTAAATTTCTGAATATTCTCGTTCAGTCCATTATCGTTTGCAGTCAAATTAAACTGCAACGGAAGCTTATCGTACACCGATCCTTTTGTTACTGTGTCAGGAAAAACGTCGAAATTGTAGGTAGCACCGGGAGTCAGGTAAAATTCGCCATCGGACAACTCAACCGAAAGCATGGCATAGTTTGTTTTGTTGTAATCAAACTGCAAAGAAAAGTTACCGTTTTCATCGGTTAATGTTTGGGCAACGGTTTTTTTAAGATGCGAAAACTGGTCGGCATAGGTTTTAATGCGAACCTGCTCAAACACACGGCCTTGTGCTTTACCGGCTATTTTAATTTTTTGTGCGGTTACTATAAACGGGACATTTATTCCAAGGACCAACAAAAAGATTAAATGTTTCATGTGTTTAAAATTCTGTAATTGCTAGATATACTGTTTTTTTATGTTTTGTCATGATTTTCGGCTTCCCTTCGACAAGCTCAGGGCAGGCTATCGAAAATCACGCCAAAACGGGTCTTGGGTTTTTTTATACCTCGGGTTAACACC
>CAYVWX010000216.1:0-5449 GCA_964455635.1 uncultured Lentimicrobiaceae bacterium
TCTTTATTAAACCTTTATCTTATTAATAAAGAGCCTATTGTGAAACCGGAAAGTTCAGTAAATAACAGGCTAATAAATATTGTATTGGAACTTCTTGCTGAAAAAACCTTTTAACAAATAAAGTACTCCATAATAAGGAATCAGCAATAAAAGAGAAAAAATTCCCGCCAACCCCTGATCTGCTCCAAGCTGCAAAAACAGAATAAGACTCAACAGAACCACCAAAAAAGGAAATACATATCCCAGCAAAACCGCCATGGTGCCTAGCGACTGTTTCATTTCAACCGTTACCATCTGTCCTTCTTTAAAGCTAAATCCGCGGGGCAAATCCATTTCAACCACTTTTTCTTCCACCTCGCCAACCGAGCAGGAGCCCTTTAGCTGACACGATGCACAACCGGCTTTACTAATTACGGAAACGCTGACTTTGTTGCCGTCAACCCGCTTTATTACTCCCGGATGGGTTACTATTTTATCGCCTGCTGCCATAGTGCGCAAAAGTAATCAAAGCTAATGATAACCTGCCTGGAAATTGTGAAATAAAGTAAAGTTGTTTCATCAACCGACAGCTATGAGGTGTGTTTTATACATGGTATAGCGCCGTGCAATAACGTAGTATTTGTAGGCTGCCAGGATGGATTCCTTTTAAAAACATAGTTTTAATTTTCGATGTCATCAATTAATGTGCTACTTTGGTCATCTAAAAAAAACCTGTTGGTATGATGAAAAAAATTATTGTTTACCTCCTCGCCATTGTTTTATTTTCCGGATGTCAATCGAAGAAAGAAAATGTTCTTTGGCTGCTTTCTGCGCCTGCCGGTTCGTTGCCTGTCCACATCAACAAAAACGGAAAAACCATTCTCCCCAACGGGCGGTTTATTACCCCTGCGGGGAAGAGTATCATCACCGCTCCTCATCCTTACGGATTGGTGGTAAGCAACGACGGAACCATTGCGGCAACAGCCAATTCGGGAATCAGCCCGCTTTCGGTTACCATTATTAAACATTTGCAGTCGGAAACGCCTCAAAGTATTCAAATTCCACCCGGGCCGACAACCGACAAAGGGGTGTTGGCATCTGTTTTTATGGGACTGGCCATATCGCCCGACAACCAAAAGCTTTATGTTTCGGGAGGCGAAACCAACATGATTTACATTTTCGATATAAACAACGGTGCTAAAATCGATTCTGTCAGCTGTGCCGTTAAGTCCGGAAATGTTGATTACTCGGATGGATATATCGGTGACATGGTTCTTTCAAAAGATGGTAAAACACTTTATGCCGTTGATCAGACAGGTTTTAGAATGGTAATCATTAATACCGAAAAAAAGAAATTAGTCCGGTCGGTTCCGGTTGGAAGGTATCCTTTTGGTATTCAGCTATCGCCGGATGGCCGCGAAGCATACGTCGCCAATGTAGGCATGTTTCAATACGGATGGATAAAATCGGCCGGCGACAGTGCCAAAATAAAGCCCATCGGCTTTCCTGCATTTGCCTATCAATCAAAAGAGATGGTGGAAGGGATTCATAACGATACAGTGGATATACCCGGCTTGGGCAGCCCCAATGCCATCGAAGCTTTTTCGGTATTTACCGTTGATGTTTCCGACCCTGCCCGGGCCAAAGTGGTTTCCAAAATAAAAACCGGACATCTTGTGGGTGCTAAAATCGAGGGTATTCCGGCTGTAGGAGGTTCAAGTCCCAACTCCGTGGTGGCAACCGCCAAATATGTTTTTGTAAGCAATGGCAACAACGACAATATTTCGGTAATATCCACCCAAAAAGATACCGTGATTAAAACCATTAAACTTATTCCCGACGAGCGTCTTAAACATTTCAGGGGTGTTATTCCCTTTGGCCTGGCGTTAAGTCCCGACCAAAAGCGGCTGTATGTTGCCGAATCGGGCATCAATGCCGTGGCAGTTATCAGTATTCCCGCTTTTAAAGTGCTGGGTCATATTCCTACGGGATGGTTTCCTTCAAAGATACAGGTTACCAACGATGGCAAGAAACTGATTGTCGCCAATGCAAAAGGATATGGCAGTGGGCCTAACGGAGGAAAAAATTTCAAAATCGGGCCCGAGGGAAGTTATATCGGCTCGCTGATGAAAGGTACCGTTCAGGTCGTCAATATCCCTTCCGACAGTGTGTTAAAACACATGACACACAGAGTATTGGTAAACAACTTTAAATTTACAAAAGCAACCGACTCGTTAAAAAACATCCGCAAAAAAAATCCCATTCCTCTTTACCCGGGTTTCAGTAAAAGCCCCATAAAGCATATTGTGTTTATCTCGAAAGAAAATCGTACTTACGACGAAATTTTGGGTCAGTTGAAAAATGCCGATGGCGATCCGGCTTTGGCCAGATATGGTGAAAACGTTACTTTCAGCAACCATGAAAAAACCGATTCGGTAGTAAACACTACGGTTATGCCAAACCACTTAAATTTGGCAGAGAGGTTTGCTTCAGGTGACAATTTTTTTGTCGATTCCGATGTGTCAGCCGACGGCCACCGATGGTTGGTAAACACCTATCCCAACGAATGGGTAGAGACCTGTACACAGGCCAGCTATGGAAATGGCCGTTGGTTTAAGGAGAAATCAAAATCTCCCGGAATTTTTGCCATGAATGGTGCTGCCGGTGCCATTTATCCCGAAGACTATAACGAAGCCGGTTCGTTGTGGGATCATTTGGAACGAAACAACATTGATTTTTTTAACTTTGGATTCAGCATAATGTTTGAACCGGCACTGTACAAACCTGAATACAAATACACAGGGCTGAAACACATTATCAATTACCCTGTTCCGCAACCGCTTTACAGCCGTACTTCAAAAATGTATCCCACATTTAACACTGCCATTCCCGACCAATTCAGAATCGATCAGTTTATTAAAGAGTTTAATGCAAAATGGATAAACAGCCCCGATACACTGCCTGAAATCATAACCATTATCATTCCCAACGACCATGGTGCGGAAGAGCGCCCCGAAGCCGGTTATCCGTATCGCGAAAGTTATATGGCCGACAACGATTTGGCAGTGGGCCGAATTGTGGAATATCTGTCGCACACACCCTATTGGAAAAACATGATGATTGTTATTACCGAAGACGACGCTCAAAACGGAGTTGATCATGTAGATGCTCACCGAAGTATTTTGATGGTTGTGTCTCCCTGGGCAAAGCATCACTATGTCAGTCATGTACATTACAGTTTTGGCAGTATTTTTAAAACTTTTTGGAACATTATGGGGTTGCCCTACCTGAACCAATATGATGCCGGCGCCACCGATATGGCCGATTTTTTTACTTCAACACCCGACTACACACCATACAATGCCATGCCTGTTGATACAAATATTTTCAATCCGGACAAAGCTTACGACCCGTTGGATGAGCACTTCGACTGGAAAGCCGTTAAAAATGCTCCCGAAATGGATGATGTTGACGACATGCTTCGCGACAGCAAAGAGCAGGATAAAAACCGGTTGGAAAACAGGGAGCGGTGAAGAATCTGTATGGAGTTTTGATATTTGGAATTTGCCATTTGTAATTTTTTATTGCCGATTGCCAATTGAATGCTGTGCACAAACGGTCATGCTGAGTGATGCGATGCAAGGAGCACTATTATATTAAAGCATTTAATTTGTTTTAGGAGGAATCAGGCTCATAGCTCTTTCTGTCATGGCCGTAATGGTTAAGCTTGGGTTAACGCCGGGATTGGCCGAAATGGCAGCGCCGTCGCAGACGTACAGATTTTTGTAACCAAATACACGGTGATTTTTATCAATTACACCATTTTCGGCGTTTTTTCCAATAACGGCTCCTCCAAGGATGTGAGCAGTGGTTGGAATACCGAAAAAAACTTCGGTGGCCATTACAAAAGGCTTTCCGTCAACAACTTCCGAAGTTCGATGGGCAAGTTCTTTGGCGCGGGGAATAAAAGAGGAGGGAGCTTTACCTGTGGAAACACGTGAGCCCATGTTAAATATTCCTTTTCTGAATTTCAGTGTACTGTCGAGGTGTTGCATAAAAAGCAGGATAATTGATTCTTCGGCAAAGTTTTTTGAAAAATAAATTCGCAACGAGGAGACCGGATGAGCTACAAAATGCCCCAATAATTTAAGCGTACGTACGAGGCCGTTTTTTCCTAAAATCATTGGAACGCCCATTAGTTTAAAAAATCCGGAGCCGGAGCCGTATCGTACCGGCTCAACATGCGAATCGTCATCGGGTGGGAAGATAGAGCCGATGGCTACCCCTTCGGAAAAATTTTTATTTTTTTGTTTTGAGTGAACCAAAATCAGGCTTTCGTTGTTGGTGCGTATGTCATCACCGGTTTTGTTACTCAGGTTGGGCAGTCCTTTATTTTTCATATTCAGCAGCAGGCGTACTGTCCCCAATACACCGCCTGCCATAATAACGCCTCCTGCATTAACGGTTTTGCTTTTGGAAAGAATGGTTGACACCTTTTTAAAGGTAACAACATATCCGTCGGAGCCATCAGGGTTGTTTACAGGTTTTACACCGGTAACTTTGTTTTCGGCCATAACCTCAGCGCCGTTCTTTAGGGCGAGGTAAAGGTAATTTTTATCGAGGGTGTTTTTGGCATTATGGCGGCAGCCTGTCATGCAGCCACCGCAATAAGTGCAGCCCGAACGTTGGGGGCCGTGGCCGTTAAAAAACGGATCGTCCACGGTTTTGTCGGGCTCGCCAAAAAAAACGGCAACATCGGTAGGTTTAAATGCCGCCCCGCGGTTCATTTGTTCGGCTACCTGTTTTAAGGCGTTGTCGGCATCAAACAGTTTCGGGTTTTCGGCAGTGCCCAGCATTTTTTCGGCCTCTTTATAAAACGGCTCCAGTTCGTTTTTCCAGTTGGCAAGTCCTGCCCAGCTGCCGCTGTTGAAAAAGGCATCTTTTGGCCTGGGCAGGGTGTTGGCATACACCAACGAGCCGCCACCCACGCCAACACCGCTTAAAATGCCCACATGTTTTAAAAAAGTCATTTTAAAAAAGCCGTAAAAGCGCAACGATGGTATCCATAACCATTTACGCAGTTTCCAATTGGTTTTGGGAAAGTCATCGGGTTTCCACCATTTACCTTTTTCGATGACCAACACCTTGTATCCTTTTTGGGTAAGCCTGAAGGCAGATACGGAACCGCCAAATCCCGAGCCTATGATTACAAAGTCGTAGTTGCTAAAATTTGATTTCATAATAGAAGTTTGATTTTAGCAAAGGTAGTAAATTGGGGAGTTTGGAATTTGCCGTTTGGTATTTTTTATTGTCGATTACGGATTGAATGCAGTGTAGTCGCGCCGCCACTCTGTATATCCGTTAGACAGTGGCAGTGCGACTTGTAGGTTGAAAAGCAAAATGTATTTATAAAATCGCAGGATTACAAATCCTGCTGAGCTTGCAGGTGGATGTAATGTCGAATTAGTGA
>CAYVWX010000217.1:0-5428 GCA_964455635.1 uncultured Lentimicrobiaceae bacterium
AATATTACGCTCCTCCGGAGCTTAAAATCATGCTTCTGTGTGGCGACTTGCCGTCATGAATGTTTCATGTTTTTAACATCAGTCCCAAAATACTTTAGCCACTTTAGAGCACTCCAAATACTTTAGTCACTTCTTAATGCTTAATATTCATTTTGTTGAGTGCTTTACGGTATTTTTTGGCGTTTTTAACATGCTGCCGGTTAGTTTTGGCAAAAACATGATAACCTGAAAAATCATCTTTGGCACAGAAATACAGATAATTGTCGTGGTTGTAATTTAATACGGCGTTGATAGAGGCTATCGACGGGATGCAGATGGGGCCGGGTGGTAGTCCAAGGTGTTTATAAGTGTTGTAAGGAGAGTCGATAAGCTTGTATTTGTTCAAAACCCGTTTAATGGAATAATCATTCAGGGCATAAACCAGGGTGGGGTCGGCCTGCAGCCGCCATCCTTTTTTGAGTCGGTTTATGTAAACTCCGGCAATCATAGGTTTTTCATCGTTTTTGTTAGTCTCTTTTTCAACAATAGATGCTAATATGGAAACCTCTGTTTTTGTAAGTCCTGCCTGTTTGGCTTTTTCCTTTTTGTCATCGGTCCAAAATTTATAATATTCCTGAACCATTCTGCTTACAAAAGCTTCTGCGTCGGTGTTCCACCAAAATTCGTAAGTGTTGGGAATAAATATGGTGGCGGCAGTGGTTTTGTTTAATCCCAACCGGTGTAAAAATGCCGAATCGGAAACAACCTGCACAATGGAAGCCGAATCGGCTTCAATTTGTTTGCTTACGATGGCAGCTAATCTGTAAATGTCGCGTACATTGTTAAAGGTAACTGTTACCGGAGTTTGGTTTCCGGCGCGTAACATATTTACCAAATCGAGGGTTGACATGCCATTTTTTATGAGGTAGTGGCCGGGTTTTATCAATCTGTCAAGATGCTTTTTCTGGGCTACCCACTCAAAGTTTTTACGGTGGATAATTAATCCGTTTTGATATAAAATGGTTTTTAAAACATTGTAATTGGCTCCGGTGGGGACATTCACGGCAACGGGCTTTCCGCTTGGAGTCCAGGTATTTGGCGAATAGATTACCCTGTAAAGATAATAACCTGCTGCCAGCGCAAAGGCAATTAAAATTGCAATAAAAAATAAAACAAACTTTTTAAAGCTGTTCTTTTTCTTTTGATGTGTATATCTCGAATGATAATAAGTCATCTTTTTTTTATTTACCTGTTAATCAGCTGTAAAAAATATTCATCGGCCCATGATTTGCTGTCCGGTTCAATATTCCACTCCTTTTTTAAACCGATGATGGTAAATCCCGAATTTTCAAAAAGGCGGAGGCTATCAGTATTACTTTTTTCGATGTTACAATATAATTGATGAAGATTTAGGTGCTTAAAGCAATACGAAACCAATGCATTAATAGCATCGGCAGCATAACCTTTTTTTCTGAATTTATCGATGATTACAATCCCGATACCGGCTCTCTTATTGTGTGCGTCAATGTCGAAAAGGTCGATGGTACCAATGGTTTCGCCGGTAACAAGCTCAATCATAAACCTCACCTGATGCGCTTCAAAAGGATCTTTTTCGGCCATCATAACATACTGTTCCATCTCAAACCTTGAAAAGGGCCGGAATGTTTGACTTATGTGCCAAAGTTTTTCATCATTTTCAAGGTGATAAAGAAAGTCCACATCTTCCGGTTCGGGAGCACGTAAAACTATGTTATTCAATTTCAACATTACAGTTCTGTTATTCCTTTAAAAATCAATTGTGCCGGCCCCTGCAGCCAAATATCGGTAAATGGCAAAGTGCCTTCAAAGTTAACGCTAAAATTGCCGCCGCGGGTTTTTATACGCCGGTTTTTCTTTCCGGTTTCTAAAAAAGCCGCCAGTGCCGATGCCGTAACGCCGGTGCCGCAGGATAGCGTCTCCTCTTCAACACCTCTCTCGTAGGTTCTTACATAAAGTGCGTCGTCGGTTATCTGTACAAAATTTACGTTGGTTCCTCCGGGTAGATATCTTTTGCTGTTTCTTATGTTGCGCCCTCTGTTAAAAACATCAATTTCATCGACCTCTTTCACAAACTCAACATGATGCGGCGAGCCGGTATCTAAAAAGTAACTGTTTGCGTTTTTGGCAACCTTTGTTACAGGAGCCATTTGTAGCGATACGTCGTACAAAATACCTGCTGTTTTTACGTCGTTAATTACTGCCTTGTGTAGTCCGTCAACGGCACTGAACAATATTTTTCTATCCGCAAGCTTGTGGGCAAAAGCGTAAGCCGCAATACATCTTCCGCCGTTACCACACATAGTGCCCGGTAGTCCGTTGGAGTTATAATATTGCATTTCAAAATTTGTTTTCCGGCCGGGTTGTATCAGCATCAATCCGTCTGCACCAATGCCAAATTGTCGGTGACACAGGTGTTGAACCTCTTTTTGAGTCAAAAAAATATCACCATTCATGTTGTTGATAATGATGAAATCATTGCCATTTCCATGATATTTTTCAAAATCGAGCCTCATAATTTAAAAATTGTTAACCGCTTTGCCTGTGGCAGGAAATTTGAGCGTGCAAGATACAAATTAGTAAGAAACGGTAACACCTTTGGGTTAACATTTCTTAACTGCCAAATGGCAACAAAATAATTTTTATATCGTAATGAGTACAAACTTTAAACATTAATTAAAAGGTCATGAAAACATTTTTGAAAAGTTTTGGAGGAGCCGTTCTCGGTACATTAATGGTGATTTTGGCTATGTATTTTATTATTAAGCCCCAATCTTCAACAAACAACAGTAAGATAAAAATGCATCAGGCAGGTTATGTTGCCGGAAATGTTCATCATGGTAAGTCGCTTCCGGTTGCGGCTGCCTCGCTGCCCTCAGCATTGCCCGAAGCGCAGGTTGATTTTACTACGGCAGCCCAAAAAACGGTAAATGCCGTGGTGCATATTAAAACGGAGATGTCGGTAAAACCTGTTAATTACGATAACTTTTTCGATCCGTTTCGTAACTATTTTTATCCGCATCAACCCAATAGCATTGTAGCTTTTGGTTCGGGGGTAATTATTTCGTCCGACGGATATATTGTTACCAACAACCACGTTGTGGATGGTGCGGATAAGATAATGGTGACTTTTAACGATAAAACCGAAAAAGAGGCCAGAATAGTTGGTACCGATCCCAGCACCGACCTTGCGCTTATAAAAGTGGATGGCGACAACTATGAGTATTTGAATTATGGCGATTCGGATAAGTTGAAAGTGGGGGAGTGGGTTTTAGCTGTGGGAAATCCCTTTAACCTTACGTCAACCGTTACGGCAGGTATTGTAAGTGCAAAAGCCCGAAACATTAATATTTTGGGAGGTGCCTCGGCAATCGAGTCTTATATTCAAACAGATGCCGTTGTTAACAAAGGCAATAGCGGAGGTGCTTTGGTAAATGCAAAAGGTGAGTTGGTGGGTATTAATGCTGCTATTGCATCACACACAGGTGTTTACGAGGGTTATTCGTTTGCGATACCGGTAAATCTTGTTAAAAAAGTTGTTGAAGATTTGAAAAATTACGGCGAAACACAGCGGGGTTATCTTGGTGTTCAGGTTAGAAATATTGACGCCGAATTTGCACAATCGGCAGGTATTGACAAATTGCAGGGAGTATATGTTGCCGGTGTAGTGGATGGCAGTGGTGCCGATGATGCCGGTATTAAATCGGGCGACATTATTGTTGCCATCAATAATAAGCCTGTAAACAGCCTGTCGGAATTAACGGGGATTATTGGCCAGTATCGACCGGGAGATAAAGTTGTGGTTAAACTTAATGGCGATGATGATGATGGCGACATGGTTCAGGTTACCCTAAAAAAGCGCGACAATTCCACCAATCTTGTCCGTGCATCCGATTCGTTTTATAACGATGTGTTAGGAGCCTGGTTGCAAACGGCTCCCGATGAACAGCTTTCCAATTTAGGGCTTAACAACGGCCTTAAAGTGGTTGATGTTAAAGAGGGAATTCTCGACCGGGGCGGAATAACAAAAGGATACATTATCTACAGTGTAAACGGTGAAGCGGTAAGTTCCGAAACCGGTTTGAACAGAGCCATTAAACACAGTAAACATAATGTGGTGAAAATAAAAGGTATGTATCCTGACGGGGTTAAAATTTCTTTTGAATTTATATTGTAAAAAACTTGTTATTTAGATTTTTTTTAAATAAATTTGTCAGCCCGAAAAAAAAGAAAAAAACATGAGACAACTCAAAATTACCAAATCGATTACCAACCGTAATACAGCGTCGTTGGACAAGTATTTGCAAGATATTGGCAAAGAAAGTCTGATAACGGCTGATGAAGAGGTGGAGTTGGCTCGCAGAATTAAAACGGGTGACAAAGAAGCCCTTGAGAAGCTTACAAAAGCCAATCTCCGTTTTGTGGTTTCTGTTGCCAAGCAATATCAAAATCAGGGTTTAAGTCTGCCCGATCTTATCAATGAAGGTAATCTGGGCTTGATAAAGGCCGGTCAGCGTTTTGACGAAACAAGAGGTTTTAAGTTTATTTCGTATGCTGTTTGGTGGATACGTCAATCTATTTTACAGGCTCTTGCCGAACAAAGTCGTATTGTAAGATTGCCCTTAAACCAGGTTGGCTCACTCAATAAAATAAAAAAGGCCACTTCCATGCTTGAGCAGCAGCTTGAAAGGCCGCCATCGCCTGAAGAGATTGCCAAAGCCATGGAGCTTCCCGAGCATAAAATTGATGCCGCCCTTAAGATTTCCACAAAATTTGTTTCTATTGATGCACCCATCGGGCAGGAAGAGGATACTAAATTTTTAGATCTTTTTGTGCCTAAAAACATTGCCGGTACCGACGAAGACCTGATGCGGGAATCGTTGGGGAAAGAGATTCAACGGTCGCTTTCAACCCTCAGCGAAAAGGAGCGCGATGTTATTAATTTGTACTACGGTCTGGGTGAAAAAACGCATGAATACACTTTGGAGGAGATTGCGGTTAAATTTAACTTAACCCGTGAGCGGGTGCGTCAGATTAAGGAAAAAGCCATCAGGAGGCTCCGCAACACTTCGCGCAGCAGGTTGCTCAAAGCTTATCTGGGGCAATAAAAATTAATTGTTTTCATAAAATAAAAACTCTCTGCTTTTGTCGGAGAGTTTTTTTTTGGCTGGATAAAAATATTTTTGAAAAAACGGAATAAATATTTGGAGATATATTTCAATTAGCTATTTTTGCAGACCATTTCCGAAAGGAAGTGAGAAAGCCCTTTTTACCTGTTGGAGAGGTGGGAGAGTGGCTTAATCCACCAGTTTGCTAAACTGGCGTACTCGAAAGGGTACCGGGGGTTCGAATCCCCCCCTCTCCGCAAAAGGAAACCCACAACGGTAGTTGTGGGTTTTTGTTTTTTTAAGCG
>CAYVWX010000218.1:0-5399 GCA_964455635.1 uncultured Lentimicrobiaceae bacterium
CTTTTGCATTCATATTTTTTACAATAGCTTCAATCTCTTTTACCGCCGACTCTTTGGTTTCTCCCCAGGTAAGCCGTCTGTCGAGATGAATTTTAGCATAATCGGCTACAGCACAAAGTGATGGTGCTCCGGTAACCATTTGCGAAATGGTAACACTTCCTTTACCCAAAAATTCATCGTAAGCCAGTTTATCGTTTAATTTTTCAATTTCAAGGGCAGCGCGTGAGGCCATGTAAATAGCATTTTTTCCGCGTTCGGGAGCCGAACCGTGTGCCGACAGGCCGTAAAAGCTGACTGCTATTTCCATACGTCCGCGGTGCCCGCGATAAATATTCAAATTGGTGGGCTCGGTGCTGATGGCAAAATCGGGGCGGATATTATCCTCTTCAACAATATATTTCCAAGGCAGGCCATCGCTGTCTTCCTCCATCACGCTACCAACAAAATATACGGTTACATCCTTATCGAAACCAAGCTCTTTTAAAATTCTGCCCGAGGTAACAAACGATGCCGGGCCTCCTTCCTGGTCAACCGATCCGCGACCGTGAACATAGCCCTCTTTAATTTCTCCGCTAAGGGGGTTAAAACTCCAGTCTTCAAGATTACCAAAGTCAACGGTATCCATGTGCCCGTCGATAGCAAGGATTTTTTTTCCGTTGCCAACACGGCCTATCACATTTCCCAAACCATCAATAAATACCTCATCAAAACCGGCCTCTTCCATTTGCCGTTTCAATTCCAACTGCACTTCTTTTTCCTGTGTGCTTAACGATTTAATCTTCACTAACTTGGATAAGTTAGAGGCTGTATAGTCTCTGTACTTTTCCGAAAGCTCATTAATCTTTGCAAATATCTCTTTCATCTCATTAAATTTTAGCCCGCTAAATTAGTAAAAAAGAGCTAAAGACTCCTGTTTTAGGGGGCTATCTTTCTTAATAAAACTTATAAAAGCTGTTTCACTATTTGAACGGATGTGGTAGATGTTTTAGCTCGAACCAACAGGTTAAATGGTTACTTTTGCCGAAAATATTGTTGATGAATAACTTTGAAATTTTCAACCTCTCCGTCAGGCTAAAAGATGCCATTGATGATTTGGGGTTTAAAAGCCCCACCCCTATTCAGGCTAAGGCATTTCCGGTAGTACTTTCAGGAAAAGACATGGTTGGTATTGCACAAACCGGCACCGGAAAAACATTGGCTTATATGTTGCCACTGCTTCATGAATACAAGTTTTCGAAGGAGAAAAATCCTCGCACACTTATTTTGGTTCCAACCCGCGAACTTGTTTTGCAACTTGTTGATATGATTAATGATATAGCAAAATACCTGACCGTTCGTGTGCTTGGTGTTTATGGCGGAACCAACATGAACACCCAAAAAATTGCCGTAGCGCAGGGCGTTGATATTTTGGTGGCAACCCCCGGAAGGTTGTATGATTTAGCTGTGAGCAGGGCAGTAAGGCTTAACGACGTTAAAAAGCTAATTATTGATGAGGTGGATGTGATGCTTGACCTTGGTTTCAGGCCTCAGCTGAACAATATTTTCGACCTTTTAAAGCAGCGCAGACAAAACATCATGTTTTCGGCCACCATGACCCGGGAGGTGGACAGTTTAATAGACGACTATTTTATTAATCCTGTTAAGTTGTCGATTGCGGTGAGTGGCACCCCTCTTAAAAACATTGAACAAACCTGTTACCCTGTTAAAAATTTCTATACCAAGGTAAACCTGCTAAAACATCTTCTTAGCGATAAAAAACTGTTTAGCAAGGTTTTGGTTTTTGTTGCAAGCAAAAAAGATGCCGACCGGTTGTTTGAAGCCATGGAAGATGACTACGGAACGGAAGTTTCGGTTATTCATTCCAACAAATCGCAGAATTATCGTATAAAATCGGTTGAAAAATTTGAGGAAGGTAAAAACAGAATTTTAATTGCTACCGATGTAATGGCTCGCGGCCTTGATTTGGACAGGATTACGCATGTTATCAATTTTGACACGCCGGCTTTTCCCGAAAATTACATGCACCGCATAGGACGGACAGGCAGAGCCGAAGAGCATGGGAAATCCATTCTTTTTTATACTGAAAAAGAAGAAAAAGCCAAAGCAGCCATTGAAGAATTAATGTCGTACCAAATTCCTGTTTGTGAATTTCCTAAAGAGGTTGCTATTTCAAAAGAAACCATTCCCGAAGAGCGTTCCGACGACAGCGGAAGCTATGGTAAAACCATTAAAAAAGTGACGAAAGGGGCTGCTTTCCATGAAAAAAAAGAGAAAAACAAAAAAACCAATCAGGGTGGTTCGTACCTTAGGAAAATGAAAAAATATAAAAAACCAAAAACCAGAGGTGACAAGATTAAAAATCGCAAAAAGAGAAAATAATGCCGATAAATAAAATAAGTATGCATGCATGCCGTAAATGCATCTGTATGGGCACAAAATTTTTATTTTAATTTTTTCAGGGCTTGTTCCAAATTTTGTGGTGAAAGGTTAAATTTTTCAGGGTGTCTGGCTCCTTTATCGTAATAAAATTTAGAAATCTCTTTAATGTCTTTGTTATAATCTCCCGTGGGATAAAAAACAGGGCCAAAGCCTCCTGTTTTGTTCGGATAATCTAAAAAGCCCAGAATAATCGGAACACCGGCCTGTATGGCAATTTGGTAAAACCCTTTTTTCCAGTGCCAAACCAGACTTCTTGTACCTTCGGGTGTGACAACGAGATACATGCTGTCGCGTTTTTTAAATTCATCGGCAATGCGTTCTGAAATATGGGTTCGTTTTTGGCGATCGACCGGAATACCGCCTGCTTTTTTAAGCAGCCAGCCAAACGGCGGATTAAAAGCTTCTTTTTTTATCAGTAAAAAAATTTTTCTGCCTCGCATCCAAAAGGTAAGCCTGCCAATCCAAAAATCCCACCAGCTGGTGTGGGGTGCCGTAATGATAACAGCTTTACGAATTCCGTCGGGAACATCGCCTGTAATTTTCCACCCGAAAATCCACAGCAAAAATTTTGACAACAAACGTAACATAAAATCAATTTTGGCAAAAGTATTAAAAAAACGAGCATCCGGCAGGATACTCGTTTTTTTAATAATTCATACTTTTTTGATGTGCCCCGGTTTGCTTTATAACAGATATGTTACCGGTTTTTAAGTGCAAATATTACATTTGAAGCAGTAATATTTTATTCCGTAACATATTCTTGTACCAAAACATCTGTCGGAATATGAAGCGTGGAACTGATTTTTCTTATCATTTCCAAAGTTAGTTTTCTCTTTTTATTTAAAATTTCACTTACCCTGCTTTTAAAACCTACAACCTCAGCCAAATCTTTTTGCTTCATTCCCATTTGTTCCATTCTAAATTTAATAGCTTCAATGGGGTCAGGCATTCCTATCGGAAAATTCTCATCTTCATAATTCTCTATTAAAATTGAGAGAATTTCCAGCTCATCACCTTTTTCCGTTCCTTTTTTGGCATCAAAAATCAATTCAAGTCTTTCCAGTGCTTGTTGATAATCTTTTTCGGTTTTTACAGGTTTGATTTTCATAACTTGTTTGCTTTTATTTTATCATATTCTGCATGTGTTCCGATAAAAAGTATCCATGTTATTTGAAATTCAAAATTTATTCTAACAATCAATCGATACTTATTTCCTTTGATGTTAAATACAATTCTGTGATCTTTTAAAACACTAACACTTGGAAAATCTTTCTTTAATTCGTTTATATTGTTCCAAAATGCTTTTTCTGTTTCTCTGTACCACGCTTTTAACTGTTCTTCACTATCTACATGTTTTTCCCAAAATTCGCGGAGTGTTCGTTTTGCTATTACCCTCACTGCTTATTGATTTAAAATGCAAAGATACAAAAAATGTTCCCATTATGGTAATTTTTATTTACCTTTTTAAGATCTGCACAATCCTACCAAATGTAAGCACGTTTATCTTTGGGGATAAATAGTTTGTTATCCTCTTTTACATCAAATGCTTTTATAAAAGCATCGATGTTAAAGGGCGGAATATTTACCCTTGCTTCGCCGGGGCTGTGGACGTCGGTTTTAAGGCGACGAGCCATCTCTTTAGGCCTGATGCTCTGGCGCCATACCTGAGCAAAACCCATGTAAAAGCGTTGGTCGGCATTAAATCCGTCGATGGGCTCAGGCGTTTTGCCGTGAAGTGTGTTTTGATAAGCCTGATAGCTGATATTCAACCCGCCTAAATCAGCAATGTTTTCGCCAAGGGTCATTTTTCCGTTAACGTGCAACGAATCCAGCACCACATAGTTATTGTACAAAGCTACCAGCTTGTCGGTTTTTTCTTTAAAACGTTTGGCATCCTCTTTGGTCCACCAATTGCTCAGGTTACCGTCCTTGTCGTACTGTCTGCCCTGGTCATCAAACCCGTGGGTCATTTCGTGGCCGATAACAACACCTATTGCACCGTAATTTACGGCATCATCGGCTTCCGGATTAAAGAACGGAGGCTGTAAAATAGCGGCGGGAAAAACAATTTCGTTGTTGGAAGGGTTGTAATATGCGTTCACCGTTTGTGGTGTCATGCCCCATTCTTGTTTATCAACGGGTTTTCCTATTTTATTCAAATTTCGGTTAATTCCAAACCGTCGGGCAGCCACAATATTATCGAAATAGCTTTTAGGTGAGATGGTTAACTTTGAGTAATCTCTCCATTTATCGGGATAACCTATTTTAACGGTAATGGCGTTCAGCTTCTCCAGTGCTTTTGCTTTGGTTTCGTTGCTCATCCAATCGAGTTTTTTAATTCGTTCGCCAAAGGCAGTACGCAGGTTATTTACCAAATTCACCATCCGCTCTTTTGAGGAAGCCGGAAAATACGCTTCAACATACAACTGGCCAAGGGCTTCCCCAAGTCCGCCCGAAACTACACCCAACACCCTTTTCCAACGGGGGCGCATTTGCTGCTGACCCGAAAGGGTTTTACCGTAAAAGTCAAAATTTTGTTTAACAAAATCGTTGCTCAGGTACGATGCCGAAGCATCCAACAGGTTCCAGGTAAGATAAGCTTTCCAGGTATCCATGTCGATGCTGTCCATCAAGGTATTAACACCGGTAAAAAATTTAACCTGACCTACATTTATTTCTCCGGGATTTTTCAGGCCGATGTTGTCAAAAAAGAGCTGCCAGTTAAAATTCGGGGTTTGCTGCTGTAATTTTTCAAGCGGCATCTTATTATAGTTTTTAACGGGATCGCGCATCTCAACACGCGTAAAAGATGTTTGGGCCAGTTTTGTTTCCAACTCAAGAACCTTTTGAGCGGCTTTTTGAGCTGAGTTGGCTTCGTTACCAATTAATTCAAACATTTTAGCAATGTGGTTTACATAGGCTTCCCGCAACCTTTTGCTCCCTTCATCTTTCTTCAGGTA
>CAYVWX010000219.1:0-5391 GCA_964455635.1 uncultured Lentimicrobiaceae bacterium
AATCAAGGCGGAGTGAATTTTTGGAGCGGAGTTAACTCATTGTTAATGAGTATTCAAAAATTCACGACAACGATGAGTTTGGCAATAAAGAACCTTTTTAGACTGCACTCATCTATTTTTCTACATATCTTTCTACTTTTGTAAAAAAATATCCGGTATGAAAAAATTCTTTCTCCTGACGCTAACCATTTTTATAACTTTCTCCCTTTTCAGCCAAAATAATACATCCGGCTTTCCTGCCCCCAAACAAGGTTGCCTTTCATGCCACCACGGCATCCAACCCATCAGACAACATCAAACGAAAATGATGAAAGAGATATACAAGCTGGGTAAGCAAGCCGGCGACCCCAACGGATGTGTTGTTTGTCACGGCGGTAATCCAAATGCCACCACTGCCATAGCTGCTCACACCGGTACAATAGACTATTTTCTCAACCACAAAGGGCCTAAAAACTTTTATCCCGATCCGGGCAGCTCATGGATAAACCAAAATACCTGCGGTCAATGTCATGCGGAACAGGTGGGTGCTCAAATGAATTCGCTGATGATGAGCGAACAGGGAAAAATTCAAGGTGCACTGTGGAGCTTTGGCGGACTCGAAGGCTACAACCATTCTGTTGGTAATTATGTTACCAAAAACCCCGATGACCCCCATGCGCGATTGGGCACGGAAGATTATCAGGCATACATGATGGCATTACATGCTAAAAATCCTCAGGTATATCCCGGCAAAATGACCAAGTTGCCCAAGGCCCCCACGGCCGGCGATGTGCAAGAAAATCCGCAATTGGCGGTTTATACCTATCTGAGGCAGGAATGTTTGCGTTGTCATACGGGTTCCAAAGGCCGGCAAAAAAGAGGAGATTACCGTGGTATTGGTTGTTCAGCGTGTCATATTCCATACTCCAACAACGGATTCTACGAGGGCAACGATCCCACCATCAACAAAAATGAACCCGGCCACTTTTTGGTGCACAGCATTCAATCGAGCCGAAATGCCAAGGTAAAAGTGCACGGAATTACTTATACAGGTGTTCCCGTTGAAACCTGTACCACCTGTCATAATCGCGGTAAACGTATCGGGGTTTCCTATCAGGGATTAATGGAAACAGCCTATTCGCCTACTTTTGACAAAGAGGGCAACAATCAACCGAAACTACACACCAAAAGGTATCTGCATCTTAAAGAAGACATCCACTACCAAAAGGGAATGCTCTGTCAGGATTGTCACACTACCAACGATTTACACGGTGACGGTTTTCTCTCGGGAACCACATTGGCTCCGGTGGAAGTTGAGTGTCAGGATTGCCATGGAACCACTAAAAAATACCCTTGGGAGTTACCGTTGGGATACGGCGATGAGTACGACACCATTCCGGCTGTGGGAAAAAGCAGAGGTGTTGCTGACCGGTTAGCCGAATATCTGGAAAAAGGAACAACTTACAATAAAAAAGACGGCTATTTACGTACTGCCCGCGGAAATCCATTCAAAAATGTAGTTAAAACAGGCGACAGTGTATTGGTACATCTTGCCAGCGGAAAAGACCTCGTTTTACAACCCTTAAAAGCCCTGAAAAAAAAGAACAAACTATCGTTAGCCGGGCTGGTGGCCATGGATCAAATCCATGTTCATACCGACCGGATGGAGTGTTACAGCTGCCATGCAACCTGGGCACCACAATGTTACGGTTGTCATGTAAAGGTCGATTACAGCAAAGGTGTTAAACACACCGACTGGCTGGCTTCGGCTTCCGACCACGACGAACATGGTCAAACAGCTTCTGCCCGTGGCGATCTATCCAAACACAAAATTGAAGGGGTAGTTTCCGAAACACGAAGTTATCTGCGCTGGGAAAATCCGCCGTTGTCGCAAAATGGCGAGGGACGTATTTCGCCAACCATACCCGGATGTCAGGTAACCGTTACGGTGATTGGTAAAGATGGTAAAGCGTTGATACAAAACGAAATATTTAAGATTCCTGACGTAGAAGGTGCCGGAAAAGAGGGGCAGTTATCCATTGACATGTCGCCGGTGCAACCTCACACAATACAAAAAAAGGCACGCAATTGTGAAGAGTGCCATGCCACTGCCAAAGCCATGGGATATGGTATTGGAGGAGGCCTGATTTTCAGTGACCCTTCGCAAGATTTTGAAGTCGATTTAATGACCGCTGACGGCAAAGTTCTGCCGCAGAAAACCACGACTCAAAAACCCGGAATAGGCAACCTTAAAATGGATTGGTCAAGGTTTGTTACCGAAAAAGGCAGGCAGCTCCAAACAGTAGGCCATCATTTTAAATTATCAGGCCCTTTAAGCAATGCTCAACGCGATAAACTCGACAGAAGAGGTGTATGTCTGTCGTGTCACAAAACAATCCCCGATCAGGATTTGGCAGTTTCATTGATGAGCCATGTGGCAAAATATGCAGGTGTGAAAATTGACAACAACGAACACCAATCTATTTTAAATAAACTGGTATTTCTGGGAGCATGGGGACAGCTTTTGTTGGGAATAGTGGTAGGGTTGGGACTGTTTTTTCTGGGTTACCGAATATTTAGTGCAATCAAGTCGAAACTTTAAATTTGAATTTTTCGGGTTGAAAAAAATATATCGAGACCGTTTCAGGTAAAAATTTAAAATATCACTGCCGGCCAATATTTTTTTAACGACCTTTGTCAGGAATTTTTTTTTATAACAGATGGCAACACAACCGCTGGCGGAACAACTAAGGCCAACCACTCTGAACGAGTACATCGGGCAGGAACATTTAATTGGCAGCAATGCCGTTTTACGACGCAGCATTGAATCGGGACGGATTCCGTCGATGATTTTATGGGGGCCTCCGGGTGTAGGCAAAACCACCCTGGCCAATATTATTGCAAATAGCCTTAACTTTCGGTTTTTTACTTTAAGTGCGGTTAGTTCAGGCGTTAAAGACGTAAGGCAGGTCATCGATTCGGCCTATGCGCAAGGTGGAAACGCCATTCTTTTTATTGATGAGATTCATCGCTTTAGCAAATCGCAACAAGATTCGTTGTTAAGCGCCGTCGAAAAAGGAACCGTCACGCTGATTGGTGCCACAACCGAAAACCCAAGTTTTGAAGTTATATCACCCCTTTTATCGCGTTGTCAGGTTTATATTTTAAAGCCTTTATCAAAAACCGATCTTCAGCGTATGCTTGAAAAGGCAAAAGCAATACTTGAAAAAAGGTACGAAATCGAGATTGACTTAAAAGAAACGGAAGCGCTGTTCAGAATATCGGGTGGCGACGGCCGGAAGTTATATAATGCCATAGAACTGTATATAAGTCAGCAGGTTGCAGCAGGAAACCGGAAAATAGAGGTTTTAAATCAAAGGGTGCTATCGACCATACAGGAAAATCTGGTTTTGTACGACAAACAGGGCGAGATGCATTACGACATTGTTTCGGCGTTTATTAAATCGTTGCGGGGAAGCGACCCCAACGGTGCCATGTATTGGCTTGCCAGAATGGTTGAGGCCGGCGAAGACCCTAAATTTATTGCCCGCAGAATGTTGATTCTGGCTTCGGAAGACATTGGCAACGCCAATCCCAACGCTTTACTGCTTGCCAACAACTGTTTTGATGCCGTAAGCAAGATAGGGTGGCCCGAAAGCAGAATTATTTTATCGCAAACGGCAATCTATTTAGCCACCTCAGCTAAGAGCAATGCTGCTTATATGGCCATTAAAAATGCACAACAACTGGTAAAAAAAACCGGAAACTTACCGGTGCCGTTACATTTGCGCAATGCACCTACAAAACTTATGAAGCAGCAGGGGTATGGTAAAAATTATAAATATGCCCATAACTACGAAGGCAATTTTACCGATATTGAATTTTTACCGTCTTCCATTGCTGCCACTCAACTATTTGTTCCGGGAGACAACCCGCGGGAAAAAGAAATGCGCAACAAACTAAAAGTAATGTGGAAAAAGTACGGATATTAACCGTTATACACCAGGCTGTGAAAGAAGAAAGAAATTGAGTTTGTAGTAAATTTGAATCAGGAGAATGACAATAAACAACTAAAACAATAAATATGGCATCAGACATTTTTATAATCATTTTTATAATCATCGGATTATACTTTTACTTCATACCCTCAATTATTGCTCGGGGAACTAAATACTTAAATGGAATATTAATTTTAAATATCTTCCTTGGCTGGACTTTTCTTGGTTGGGTTGCAGCATTAATTTGGGCAGTTTCGGCACCTAAGGTTAGAGTTGACCTACACAATTACTCAGAGAAAAAAGGAGAATTTACATTCCAAGAAAAATTTGTTTTTTTTATGAATAATCTTTTCATGAGAACTGAAACAAAAACTGAGCATGAGAATGGTGAAGTTAACGTTTTAATGTCTCGAATAAAAAGTGGTGAGGCAATTATTAAAAATAAACTAACAGACAATTATGAAATTGTAACTGCTGAAAAGTGGGACAAAATATTAGAAGCGAAAAAAGATGGCGATTATGAAATTATTGAAGAGAAATAAGTTTTACCTCCTTTGGCAATTAATCTGATTAGTTAGGAATAAAAAAAATAACAAGTGACAAAAAATTAAAATAATAAAGCCCTGTGTATAACAATGCATATAGCTTATGGCGGGCGAAGTTGTTTAAATGAAAGAATATGAACAAATTAAACGGTGACGTAAATATGAAAATAAGTTAATTATTCCCCACAAGCCATATGCCCACCCGTTGGGTCCACTATCCAACTAAAAATAAATATGATAATTTATACCTATTTTTGGAATGATATATAAAAAAGAGGGTTAAATGAAAGTTGACATTGAGAAATACGAACCTTTAATAAAGTCTGCAGTTGAACTGTTTTGGAATACCCGTAACAAACAAACTACTCAACAATCGGCAAAGAATATTAAAGACACAGGAAACAGAAGTGCTGTAACAGGAGGAAAACAACTTGACGGTTTTCTTGTCCTTTTAAGTACAATTGCTGAGGATATCGGAATACCTAAAAATTGTATTTATACCAAAGGCAACCACATACCGGGATATTTTCGGCCTGCTAAGGATTGGGATTTGCTAATAATTTCGCCTGACAAGAAACTTATTTCTGTTATCGAATTAAAATCACAAGTTGGTTCTTTTGGAAACAATTTTAATAATAGAACAGAAGAATCTTTGGGAAGTGCAATTGATTTATGGACTGCATTTAGAGAGAAAGCATATCCAAATCAGCCGGCACCTTGGGTTGGGTATTTAATGTTAGTTGAAAAATCAGACAAATCAACACGGCCTGTACGGGTTAGTGAACCTCACTTTAAGGTGTTTCCTGAATTTATTGGAGGGTCTTATCTTGACAGATACAGAATCCTTTGTCAAAAATTAATGTTGGAAA
>CAYVWX010000220.1:0-5387 GCA_964455635.1 uncultured Lentimicrobiaceae bacterium
CTATCGTTTAGGTCGTTTTTTGGGAAATATCATTTTATAATCGGGATTAATTTTTCCGTTGGTAATATCGGAAAGTTTTCGTTTAAGCAGCATCTTTTTTATTTGCGGCAAACGGTCAACAAAAACAATTCCTTCAATATGATCGTATTCGTGCTGAATTATACGGGCAGGCATGGCATCGAAACGTTCACGTTCATGATAATTCCAGTCTTCATCATAATAGTTCATGTATATAACCGGTTGCCTTTTAACATACTCATTAATTCCCGGCACACTTAAACACCCCTCTTCAAACTCCCACGGTTCTCCCTCTTCTTCAACAATTTGGGCATTAATAAACACCCTTTTAAAATCTTTACAGGCAGGGTCGTGATCTTCGTACGGGCCGGCATCAATAACAAAAAGTCTGATAGATTTATTAATTTGAGGCGCAGCGAGCCCAACACCGTTTGAGTGATACATGCTTTCGTACATATCTTCAATAAGTTTGGCAAGCCCGGGATAATCCCGGGAAATTTTTTCCGCACGTTTTTTTAAAACGGGGTGACCATAAGCCGTAATCGGTAGCATCATTTTTTAAAATTAAATCTGTTTAAAGAATTCATATACGATTGCAGAATAAGCGTTGCGCTGATGGTATCGACCAGAGCTTTGTCCTGCCGCTTTTTCTTTTTCAGTCCTCCTGCCAGCATAGCATCATGCGCCATGTTAGAAGTAAACCTTTCGTCGAACCTCTCAATTTTTAGCCCGGGGTATGTTTTCCGCAATTTTTTAACAAAAGGCTCGATGTAGCGCGAGGCATCCGACGGCCTGTTCATCATGTCTTTAGGCTCGCCAACAACAATGGTTTCCACCTGTTCTTTTTCGAGATAATCTTTCAAAAAAGCAAAAACATCCTTCACATGAACCGTCTTTAACCCTGAGGCAATCATCTTCAACTCATCAGTAACAGCAATACCAACCCGCTTCTGACCGTAATCGATGGATAAAATTCTTCCCATAATTTGTATTAGGCTGCAAAAATAATCTAATTTTGTTCATTGAAGAAATGAAAAATCTTATTACCATACTTGGCCCCACGGCCACCGGAAAAACAAAACTGGCCACAGCCCTTTCGGCCTTTATCGGAGGTGAAATTATTAGTGCCGATTCGAGACAGGTTTACCGGGGCATGAACATCGGAACAGGAAAGGATCTGGAAGATTATGTTGTTAACGGAAACAGGATTCCCTATCACTTAATCGACATTGTTGACCCGGGATACGAATACAATATTTTTCAATATCAAAAGGATTTTGCCAAGGCTTTCAACAACATCTCGGAACGCAACAAAGTACCGGTTTTGGTTGGTGGCAGCGGACTTTATCTTGATGCTGTTATCAATAAATACGAACTAAAGGCGGTGCCCGAAGATGCTTTTTTACGAAAACAGCTTAGCCGGCTAACCGACGACGAGTTGAGAGAAAAACTGAAAAGTTACGGCGCTTTGCACAACACCACCGATCTTATTGAAAGAAACCGGATGGTAAGAGCCATTGAAATAAAAGAATATGAGAGACTTAATCCTGACAAAGTTATTGATATGCCCTCCGTTGATGCGGTAACCTTCGGCATTTCGTACGACCGGCAGGAAATAAGACAACGCATCACCGACAGGCTTACTTTCCGTTTAAACAACGGCATGATTGAAGAGGTTGAGCATTTGTTAGCTACGGGACTAAAACCGGAACAACTTACTTTTTACGGATTGGAATACAAGTGGCTGACACTGTATGTTACAGGGCAGATTTCGTATGACGGAATGTTTTCCAACCTCAATACCGCCATTCACCAGTTTGCCAAAAGGCAGATGACGTGGTTTAGAAGAATGGAAAAAAAAGGCGTAAAAATTTACTGGATTGACGGCTCTATCCCGATGGAAAACAGGCTGAACGCAGTTTTAAAGGTACTTGCCACGGTAAAGTTTTAGAATCCAATTACCAATATACTAAGGGGTAGAAAGCGATACCGGCAATATTTTACCATTGTAAACTTTATGTCCCGTCAACGCAAAATCTTTAATAAAATCTGCCATTTCAAAAGGCTGTAAAGGAGCTTTATATTCGGGAAAAGCAGCCGACAACATTTCGGTTTGCACAGCGCCCAGTGCCAGCGCATTTACCGATATTTTTTTTTTCGCCAACTCCAGCGCCATCGATTCGGTTAAAACCGCCAAAGCTCCTTTTGCAGCACTGTAAAGTGCCAATCCCGGAAATTTAACACTACCCTGAAACCCACCCATGCTCGATATATTAATAATGTGCGAACCTTCACCCATAAACGGCACACAACCCTGTACCATTTTGTAAGCTGCCTTAACATTAACATTAAACAGCAAATCAAAATCACTTTCGGAAAATTCAAGCAAAGGCCTGCTAATCAACACCCCGGCATTGTTAATCAACACATCGAGGCTGTTAAAAGTATTTTGAACCTTTTGGAGGAGCGGGGCAAAACTATGATTTGCCAAATCAAATGAAAAAAAGGTAAGGTTAGAGCTGTTAATTTTTTTTAGTGTTTCAATATTTCGAGAAACAGCCAAAACAGAGTGTCCCTCCTTTAAAAAAGCGCTGGTTAGCGCGAGGCCTATACCCCTGCCGGCTCCGGTAACAAAAATATTCATCTGCTATTTAACTTGATTGCCGTTTATCTGTTTCTGCAATTGCAAATAATCGGTGGCAGTAATAGTTAATGTGCCCGATTCATCAACAGTAATGGCAATGTGATACTGTTGATTATCATCTTTACCGATTTCAAAATTCATGTAAACAGCACCTTTAATAGGCTCACTGTTAAGCTCTTTAGCGAGATCAAGCGCTTCCTGATAATCGTTTCCAATGGGAACACCTGCATTTCGGGCAATGGCGGCTGCCTGTTTCATGGCCGTTTTATAACTTCCGTTATACACCAAATTCATTGAATTATACCCTGTATTAGAATCGTTTGAAGAGGTTATTTGCGACATCGACTTATCCAATACCATTCCTTCAGGAGCATAAAGTCCTATTTTTTTTGCCCACTCCGGAAAAGTTGTAACTTTTTTAAAATCACCTGATTTAGTAAGCTCACGGGCATATTTGGTTCGGATAACATCAAGCCTGTGGTCTGCCTCCTCTTTCGATATCACCCCTTTTATTCGTAATTGCGTAACCTTATCCATCTCGCTGTTCATTTTATCCATGATGTCCATGGTTTTATCAACATGATGCAACGATTTATTAAAATCTTTTAAATTGTTATTAAAATCTTTGGCTTCCGTGGGTTTGTTTTCATCGCATCCCACCAGGCCTAGCAGCACTAAAGTTAAAATTAACAGAAAACCTTTTTTCATAATTGTATTAATTGCCATAAAGTTTTTTCAAAAGTAAAATTTTATCTTTACTTTTAATCTATTAAAAAAAAGATTTCTCAACAACTTTCCACCCAAGGCTGCATCAGGCATGTGTAAAAACCGTTAAATCCAAAAAACAATAGTATTTTTGCAAAAAAGAGATTATGACAATTGATGATATAATAAAATCTGCTTTGGAAGAAGATATTGGTGATGGCGACCATACCACCCTTGCCACCGTACCTGCCGGTGCCCGCGGAAAAGTTAAGATGTTTGCCAAACAGGCAGGTATTTTATCGGGTACAGAGGTTGCCAAACGGGTTTTTACTCTGCTTGACTCAACAATTAAGGTTGAAATTTTTAAGCACGACGGCGAACCCATCAAAAAAGGTGATACCATTATGCATATTTCGGGCAGCGACCGCTCGCTGCTTACCGGCGAACGGCTGGCACTCAATTTTATTCAACGCATGAGTGGCATTGCAACCTTTACACACCAACTGACGGAATCGATTAAAGGAACCTCGTGTACCATTTTAGACACACGCAAAACCACACCCTGCAACCGGTATGTTGAAAAAATGGCCGTCAAAGCAGGCGGTGCCGACAACCATCGCATGGGACTTTTTGATATGATTATGATTAAAGACAACCATGTTGATTTTGCAGGGGGCATTGAAAAAGCCATCGGGTCGGTACAAAAATATTTAAAAGAAAAAGGAAAAGATTTAAAAATTGAAATTGAAGTACGAAATTTTGAGGAGCTGAACCGCGTGCTCGAAACAGGAGGAGTACATCGTATTATGCTCGACAACTTTTCGCCCGAAGAAATTAGAAAAGCCCTTAAACTTATTAATGGAAAATATGAAACCGAAGCTTCGGGCGGTATCGGCATCGACAACATCAGACGTTATGCCGAAACCGGTATTGACTTTATTTCGGTAGGGGCACTCACCCACCAAATTAGAAGTCTGGACATCAGCATCGTAACTTTATAATATGGCATCTGTTAAGCCAAAAAAAATAAACATCGCAATAAAAAAACTGGGCAACAAGGTCAGAGATAAGCTCCGGCTGATTGTTTTGCCGGGGTTTGAAGGCATGCCACTGTATGATGTGCTGGTATTTTTCTTTCGAGGGTTAACCAAAGGCGTACTGGCTCACCGCTCGTCGGCCATTGCCTTTAACTTTTTTATTGCCCTGTTTCCCATGTTGCTGTTTTTGTTCAACCTGATTCCTTTTGTTACCACCTCAACTTTTCAAACCAATCTTTTTGAGCTTTTAGATGATGTTATCCCTGCCAATATCTTCGAATTAATGGAAGGAACCATCAGCGAAATTTTAAGCCGTCCCCGCAACGACTTATTGTCGTTAACCTTTATATTGGGTATCTACTTTGCTGCCAACGGAATGGATTCTATTATGGAGAGTTTTAATCAGGGATATTACAAGGCCCGCAAATGGTCGTGGGTTAAACAAAAAACAAGAGCCATTTTGCTTATGTTTTCCATCTCCATTCTGGGTTTAACCTCGGTAGCCCTTTTGATGTCGGGAAAACTGTTTGTTCATCTGTTGGAGACTTATAATATTGTTAAAGGAGATTTGGTAATATTTATGCTCCAGTTTTTACAATGGACCATCATCATTGCAAATATTTTATTAAGTGTATCCATCCTCTACTATTTTGGACAGCCCAAAGACAAAGCACGAAGCTACCGGTTTTTTTCAGCAGGTTCCATTTTGGCCACGGCATTGTTTATTTTGGGCAGTAGTGTTTTAAAAATATACTTTGAAAACTTTTCGCGATACAACCTGCTTTACGGTTCCATCGGGTCGCTGCTGGTACTAATGGTGTGGATTTATTACAATTCATTTATTTTGCTTATCGGTTTCGAGCTCAATTCAGCCATTCACAGGTCGAAACTTATTGAGGAGCGGTTTAAGAAATAACAATCTAAAAATTATTTCAACAGCGTAACACTCCCCTGCTGCCTTACGTGCTGTGTTGAGCCGTCAC
>CAYVWX010000221.1:0-5384 GCA_964455635.1 uncultured Lentimicrobiaceae bacterium
GCAAAAATCATGACAAAACATAAAAAATAGAATATCAGATTCACCCTGTGGAATAGTTTTCAAATTCCACAGGGCAAACAAAATTATAAACACATGAAAAAAACAATAATCATTTTATTAACAGCCCTTTTAACCGTTTCGGCGGCGTATGCCGGCGAAGGAATTTGGATACCCATGTTGCTTAAGCAATTAAACCAAAAAGAGATGAAAACCATGGGGATGAACATTACGGTGGACGATATCTACTCCATTAACCACTCAAGCATGAAAGATGCCGTTTTGCTGTTTGGCAGAGGTTGCACTTCCGAAATCATCTCCAAAGACGGATTGCTGTTAACCAATCACCATTGCGGTTACAGCGCCATTCAGCAACACAGCACAACAGAACACGACTACCTTACCAATGGCTTTTGGGCTATGAATAAAAAACAGGAATTGGTAAATCCCGGCCTTACAGCTACATTAATGATTAAAATGGAAGAGGTTACCGATGAAGTTTTGGACGGAGTTACCGATGAAATGAGCGAAGTGCAACGTGAAGCTAAAATTACCGAAAACAGCAAAAATATTGTAAGCAACTTTGAGTCCGGTTCCGACTATCAGGCAAAAATTAAATCCTTTTTTAAAGGAAACAAATTTTACATGGTTGTTACCGAAACCTTTAAAGATATCAGATTGGTGGGAACACCGCCTTCGGATATCGGTAAATTCGGTGGCGATACCGACAACTGGATGTGGCCCCGTCATACCGGCGATTTTTCATTGTTTCGCATTTATGTAGGCCCCAACGGAAAACCGGCCGAATATTCCGAAAACAATGTACCTTATCAGCCAAAATATTATTTCCCCATTTCATTAAAAGGTGTTCAAAACAACGATTTTAGCTTTGTTTTTGGCTATCCTGCCCGTACCAACGAGTACCTCCCTTCGTATGCGTTGAGTTTAATTACCGAAATAGAAAATCCGCAAAAAATTAAACTTCGTCAAACACGGCTGGATATTTTTAACAAATACACTGCCGGCAACCCTAAAGTCCGTATTCAGTATGCTTCAAAAGAGGCTCGTGTAGCCAATTACTGGAAAAAAATGATTGGCCAAAGTCGTGGCATCAAGCGACTGCACGGCATCGAAAAAAAGGAAGCCTTTGAAAAGCAATTTCAGCAATGGGCCGACGAATCGCCTGAGTTGCAACGCGATTATGGCGATTTGCTGCCCCAATTCAGCAAAGCTTACGGGCAGCTAAAACCCTATAACCTTGCCTACGATTATATTGTTGAAGCCGGACTTGCCGTTGAATTATTCAATTATGCCCGTAGTTTTAACAATCTGGTGCTGCTCAGTAAAGATAAAACCGTTGCGCCGGAAACCGTAAAAGCAGAAACTCAAAAACTGCTCCATCATGTAAACGGTTTTTTTAAAGATTATTACAAACCCATCGACAAGGAAGTGATGGCGGCCCTGCTAAAACTTTACGACGAAAACGAAGATGATGCTTACAAGCCACAGTTTTTTAATACCATACACAATAAATTTAAAAGTGATTATGTGGCATTTACCAATAATGTGTTTGAAAAAAGTTTTTTGGATGACTACGATAAGGTAACCCGTTTTTTAACCGGATACAGGGTTAAAAACTATAAAAAGATTGTTAAAGATCCCGCTTACAAAATGGCCATGGATATTATAGATTTATATAAAAACAGTATTCAGCCCGGACAAATGGCCGTTAACGGTACCCTCGACAGTTTAATGCGTATCTATATGAAAGGTCAGATGGATATGCTGTCGGGAAAAACATTTTATCCCGACGCCAACTTCACCTTGCGCGTTACTTATGGCAAAATAAAAGGTTATTCACCTGCAGATGCTGTTGATTATGATTATACTACAACACTGGAAGGAATTATGGAAAAGGAAAATCCGGATATTTACGACTATGTGGTAGAAAAAAAATTAAAAGATTTATACCGTAATAAAGATTATGGGCCCTATGCCGGCAGCGACGGAAAACTGCACGTTTGCTTTATTGCCGACAATCATACCACCGGCGGCAACTCAGGCAGTCCGGTGCTTAATGCCGATGGCGAGCTGATAGGTGTTAACTTCGACCGTTGCTGGGAAGGTACCATGAGCGACCTAATGTTCGACCCGGCGGTTTGCCGAAATATTTCGTTGGATATTCGATACTTTCTGTTTATTGTTGATAAATTTGCAGGAGCCGGCTACTTGCTTGATGAGATGAATATCGTTAAATAAAGTTCAGGCAAAACAAGGTAAAAATATGATTAATTTTTAAGGTGATGAATTCAAATCAAATAACCATTTATTGCGAAAACAATAAGATGGAAAAAAAATATCCTTTCGGAACAACATTGTACGATATTTACGAGGATATGCAAATATATATTGGTGAAGAGGTGTTGGGTGCCGTGGTAAACAATACCTTAAAAGAGTTGGATTATATGATATACAAGCCCAAGGTGATTAATTTTATCGGGTATAGTCATCCGGCAGGCCACCGTATGTATGAGCGTTCGCTGTCAATGGTTTTATTTAAAGCGGTTTACGATTTGTTTCCCCAATATAAATTAAAAATCGAGCATTCGGTGTCGGGAGGACTTTATTGCGAGCTGGAAGGGCTGAAAAACAAACGCAGCCTTCAAAAAATTATCCGACAGCTTAAAGCCCGTATGAAAGAGATTATTGCCGACGATATTCCTTTTGAACGCGAAGAGCTGAGAACCGAAAAAGCACTCGAAATTTTTGAAGATTTCGGCCTCGACGATAAATGTAAACTCATTCGTACCCGAAACCAGTTTTTTAGCTCGGTTTACAAATTAGACAACGTCGTAAACTATTTTTATGGCTTTTTAATACCCTCGACAGGTTTGCTAAAACGGTTCGATTTAACCAAATATTTTAACGGCATGTTGTTGGTGCTCCCTTCAAAAATCAACCCTGACAAATTTAAAAATGTTGTTGATAAAAATAAACTGTTCGAAATTTTCCAGGAATTTAAGGAGTGGGTCGAAATAATTGGTGTACCCAATGTAGGAACCTTAAACGAGCTGGTTTTGGCTAAAAAATACGGCGATATTATTAAAATATCGGAAGCGTTGCAGGAAAAAAAGATAGCCTGTATTGCCGATTCCATTCAAAAAAGCCAATCGGTAAAAGTTGTATTTATTTCAGGCCCTTCATCGTCAGGAAAAACCACTTTTGCCAAGCGGCTGGGCATTCAGCTATCGGTTATCGGAATTAAACCCACGGTAATATCCATGGATAACTATTTTGTAAATCGCGACCAGACACCGCTGGACGAAAACGGCGAATACGACTTTGAGAGTCCTGAAGCATTGGATATTACACTGTTCAATCAAAACATTCTCGATTTAATTGCCGGCAAAGAGATTGATGTTCCGGGATTTTCGTTCACCGAAGGAAAACGTATTTATGACGGCACCAAACTAAAGTTAAACAACAACGGAATTATTATTGTTGAGGGCATTCACGGCCTTAACCCCGATATTTCCAAATCCATTCCCAAAGAAAAGAAATTTAAAGTTTATGTGTCGGCGCTCACTCCCATCAGTTTCGACAGCAACAACCGCATACCCACCACCGATAACCGATTGCTGCGGCGTATGGTTCGCGACAGCAGGTACCGGGGCTATTCGGCACTTGAAACTTTACAGCGGTGGCCTGCCGTACGCAAAGGCGAAGAAAAACATATTTTTCCTTTTCAGGAAGAAGCTGATGTAATGTACAACACCGCCCTGCCGTACGAACTGGGTGTGCTAAAACATTGGGCAGAGCCTCTGTTGCGCGATGTTCCCCCCAATGTACCCGAATATGCCGAAGCCAAAAGGCTGTTAAAGTTTTTGGCTTATTTTAAAAGGATAGGAACCCGCGAAATACCACCTACTTCCATTTTACGCGAATTTTTAGACGGCAGCAGCTTCAGATATTAGCTCATATTATAAATTGCCGGGGCAATCGCTTTACATAAAAAAACCGGCAGGAATCAGGGACTAATTTGGATGCCCTTTCGCTCAGCCGGTTTTTAAAATGTGACTGCAAATATACAAAAAAATGTTTTTGGATGGTGTGCGATTTAAATTCGCGTTCCAACTTGTGATGCCCACAAACGGAATAAATATCCGAGATCAATACAAAAAATCGTTGTAAGGATATCTTATGGCATGAACCTTTTTAATGTGTTGGTACAAAAGATCTTTAAACGGATTGTAGTTTTCTTTTGTTTTGGCCGAAATAAAAATACAGGGGTGGTTTTCTTTGGCCATCCAGGTTTTTTTCAGCTCATCGAGGCTGATATTTTCATCCGTTGCGGGAGTAAGGTCATCCTCCTCTTTTTCAATCCACCGGTATGCATCTACTTTGTTAAACACCATGATAACCGGTTTTTCTCCGGCATCAATTTCAGAAAGAGTTTGGGTAACGGTTTTTATTTGGTCTTCAAATTCGGGATGCGAAATATCCACCACATGAATCAAAATATCCGATTCACGCACCTCATCCAGTGTCGATTTAAACGACTCCACCAAGCCATGTGGCAGTTTACGAATAAATCCTACGGTATCGGAAAGTAAAAAAGGGAGGTTCTCAATTACAACTTTTCTAACGGTAGTATCGAGGGTGGCAAAGAGTTTGTTTTCGGCAAATATGTCCGACTTTGAAAGCAGGTTCATAATGGTTGATTTGCCCACATTGGTATAGCCTACCAGTGCTACCCTTACCATTTTACCTCGATTTTTTCGCTGGGTTGCTTTTTGCTTGTCGATGTGCTCCAGCTTCTTTTTCAAAAGAGCAATTTTATCGCGAATGATACGGCGGTCGGTTTCAATTTCGGTTTCACCGGGCCCGCGTAAGCCGATACCTCCACGCTGGCGTTCAAGGTGTGTCCACATTCCCGTAAGCCGTGGCAAAAGATACTGGTATTGCGCCAGCTCTACCTGAACTTTGGCATGTGCCGTTTGAGCTCGTTTGGCAAAAATGTCTAAAATAAGATTGGTTCTGTCAAGCACTTTGGCTTCTATGGCTTTTTCCAGGTTTCGTATTTGCGACGGTGAGAGTTCGTCGTCAAAAACCACCATATCTATTTCAGCAGCTTTAACGTATTGGGTTATCTCTTCCAGCTTGCCGGTTCCAACATACGTTTTAGGATTGGGGAAATCGAGATTTTGAATAAAACGTGTTTTTACCGTGCCGCCGGCTGTATCTACTAAAAACTCCAGCTCGTCAAGGTATTCCGTAACCTTATCTTTCCCGTCTTTTCCTGTTGATATTCCTACCAGAATTGCCTTTTCCGGCTCCGTGTTAATCAACGATGTTTTTTTTTCAATCATAAATAAAGGTTACACTCC
>CAYVWX010000222.1:0-3164 GCA_964455635.1 uncultured Lentimicrobiaceae bacterium
TTCAATGATATAATGGTTCAATGATATAATGGTACAATGGTATAATGGTACAATGGTATAATGGTACAATGGTATAATGGTACAATGATATAATGGTATAATGGTATAATGGTACAATGATATAATGGTATAATGGTTCAATGGTATAATGGTTCAATGGTTCAATGGTTCAATGGTTTAATGATATAATGGTGTAATAACTTAGCGTGTAACGGGTTCATAGTATAATTATATAATTAATTCATTGTATAATTAATTCATTGTATAACTATCTAATATTGCTAACGGTTTTTAGGATTGCACCCAAAATTTTTAGTATTTCGTTAAGATCAGTAATTAATTCCGATGCTTTTTCTTTTTCAATATATTTACTGTCCCTTAATAATCTTACCCAATAATGTGTTTCACGGGCTTCTTTATAAGCAATGAAAAATTTAGCTCTAAACTCTCTTTTTGAAATACTACCGGATGCTTCTTCCGAGTTTGCTCCTATGGAGGTTCCGCTTCTCAATATTTGTTTTGATAAAGTGTATTCCTTTTTTTCATAATTCAGATATTTGTATAATTCAATAATTTTTAATGCGAATTCGTAGGTTTTAGATAAAATGATGTTTTCTTTCATGGTCTTAATGGTTCAATGATATAATGGTTCAATGATATAATGGTTCAATGATTTAATGGTACAATGATATAATGGTTCAATGGTACAATGGTATAATGGTGTAATAACTTAGCGTGTAACGGGTTCATTGTATAATTATATAATTGATTCATTGTATAATTCAATGACGGGTTCATTGTATAATTATATAATTGATTCATTGTATAATTCAATAACGGGTTCATTGTATAATTATATAATTGATTCATTGTACCATTTATTTCTTTTTAAAGTAAATATTCGACATATAAAGCAGTACCAACATAATGGTGAGGGTTCCTACAAAACTGGTAAACATGTTTAAGGATACCAATGCACCCAGTTCGCGGTTGGGAGGGAATACCGAAAACAACAACACCAAAAACCCTGCAATAACCACTATGGCATTGTAAATTATGGCTTTACCCGAATGCGCCATGGTTTTTTGAGCTGCCACCATTTTGTTATCAGTGATTGCTGCATTGTTTCGATATTGTTCTAAAAAGTGTACCGCATAATCAATTCCGATACCAATGGCAATACTCGAAAGCAGGGCTGTGGTCGTATTCAGCGGTATGTTTAAAAAGCCCATAATTCCAAAGCTGATTAAAGCCGTTATGATAATGGGTACTGAACCAATGAGTCCGATTAATACATTGCGGAACATTAACGAGATAAGCACAATAATGATGATTAAAGAGAGAATCATGCTTTTTATTTGTCCTTCAAGAATTAAATCGGTAAACACCAAACCTTTGTATCCGCTGCCGGCATAATTCATAGTGATACCCAGTTTTTTAAAGTCATCTTTATAAGTATGAATTACATCCAGCGCCGAGTTAATGGCTTTGGAGTTGTCGCTTTTTAGCTGAAAAACCACGTTAAGCCTGTCGTAGTCGTAGTTGACTACTTTGTTCAAATTTTCAGGATCGCCCGACATCTCATAGAGCAGCAAATATTGAGCGATTAAATTCTGATTTCCGGGAATGGTGTTGTAAGCTTCGCTGTCGGCATTCATAACCATGTTCATCCTGTCGATATAATCGGCCAGCGAAAAAGTGTTACCCACTACCTGAAGTTTGTTGTCAACATCGTGTTGCATTTTGTCAACAAGCTTTAAAACTTCAGGCTTTTTAAAGGTATCTTTTTTACCGTTGGCATCCAAAATGAGGTTTAAAGTGCTGGTTCCTCCAAAATGCTCATTGATGAATTTATCGGTTTGCACAATATCGCTGTTTTTTTCAAACTTATCCAAAAAGCTGGAGTTAATCCATATTTCCTGCATACCGATTATCGACAGCACAACAATAACCGCTGTACCGATAATGGAAACATATTTGTTTTTAATAATCCAGGCTGCAAAGTTGTTGGCAATTTTCGAGTGTGAGTGTCCCTCCTTATCCTCTTCTTTATTAACCGGACGTGCTTTGGGTAACCCGAATATCATAATACCGGCAGGAATGAAAACCAGCGAAAATACCATGGCCATCATCACGCCAAAGGCTGTAAATATTCCGAAATATTTAACAGGATACACCTGCGAGGTTAGTAACGAAATAAATCCCACGGCAGTGGTTACCGAAGTCATCACCACCGGTTTCCACATTTCATGAATCATATCGCTCACGGCTTCGCGTTTGGTGGCATTAGGGTGATGGTCAACATAGGTATGCAAATGGCTGTACAGATGTATGCCATCCGCCACACCAATGGCAATTAACATTACCGGAATCATGGTTGATACAGCATAAATGGGAATGTTTACCAGCGCCATCAGTCCGAAAGCCCAAATGGTTGAAAAGAAAACAACACCCAGGGTTATCAAGGTTCCTTTTAAGCTTCGCAGGGTAATAAACAACACAATAAAAATAACCAGTAACACAATGGGCACCATGGTTTTCATGTCCTTGGGGCCTAACAGTGCCATGGTTCCCTCCACAATGGGACGTCCGGCCACATAAATTTTAATATCATTGGTTTCGGAGGCTTTAGCGACTTTTAAAATATGATTGTAAAAATCCTGCGTAAAAACATCTTTGCCTATTTCGGCCACAATTACGGTTACCGTTTCGTCGTTCGATACCAAACGGCCAAACACCATGTTATTGGACTCCACTTTCTTTTTTAAAGCCTCCAGTTTTGCTTTGGATTTGGGAACCCTTTTGTAAAAGGCTTTAACATCCAGCCCGCCTTCGCTTCCGACAATGTTGTCGGCTGTATATAAAGAGGTAACATCGTTTTTATCGATTTCGTTGAATTTTTGAAATCTTTTGGTAAGTTGTTTTAACGTGTCCAGGGTAGCTGTGTTGAAAATACCGTTTTTGTTTTCCAAAGCGATGATGATACCATCTTTTATATCGAACCAGCTTTCGGCCTTGTCGCTATATATAAATGCCGGATGATCCTGCGGCATATATTTGTCCAGGTTGGTTTCCATCCGGGAGTTTTCTTTCATGGGAACAAAAAACAAGAGTGTAGCCACGATGGATATGGCAAATACGATTCCCGGCTTTTTTAGCAGTTT
>CAYVWX010000222.1:3264-5348 GCA_964455635.1 uncultured Lentimicrobiaceae bacterium
AGAGTGTAGCCACGATGGATATGGCAAATACGATTCCCGGCTTTTTTAGCAGTTTTTTTAATAATTTTTCCATTTTATTGTTAATTAATATTCACTAACTCTTTTTCCTTAAAAAAACCCTGTTGATTGCAAAACCAAACAGGGGTTCGATTATTTGCTTACTAAAAGTTTAAGGCTGTTTAATAACTGATTTCCTTCCATAACAAGGTTGTCGCGATGTCCCTTTATATCCCACTGTTTTACAAGAAAACGCAGCGAACCCATAACGATAAGTGCGAGATTTTTGCTGTCGATATCATCTCTTACATCGCCATTTTGTTGGCCGGTAGTTATTATACCTTCTATGGTTTGTTCATTTTTGTCAAGCACTTCAATTATTTTATTTTTAAGCGCCGGATCGTTTTTAAACACCTCTTCCGAAAAAATTACCGAGATATGTGACGGAGCTTCAATAAAAAGCTGAACAATTTTAGAAAACAAAAATTCTATTTTATCAAAAGCAGAGCCCTCGATGGAAGGTAAAATCCCTGCCATCATTCCCGATAGTTGTTTAAAGTTATCAATTATGGCCAGCAAGATATCGGTTTTACTTTCAAAATGACGATAGATGGCCGGTTCGGAAATACCAATTTTTTTGGAAAGGTTTTTAATGGTAAGTCCCTGAATGCCTTTTTCGGCAATCAGTTCCAGTGCAGTTTCAATTATCTCTGTTTGTCTTTCGGTTTGTACAATCATAACTTTTTAATATGAAATTCGGGGCAAAGATAGTTAACATTCACTAACCTGCAAGAAAATTTTATTTTTTTTTAAATATTTTCTCAAATAAGAGAGGTTGCATTTTACGCAACGAAATTTTTAAACCTGCTTTACCGATTTTTATAATAACTTTGAAACAATTTACAGTGCTTTAAAAACAGGCCTTAATGACAATATTTTCCCTCAATGTACATTTAACCCGGTAAACAATGATTAATTTTAAACGAGTAATAAACAAGATAGGCCGTAAACATGTTGATTCGGTGGCAGTTGTATTAAGTGGCGGCGGCGCACGCGGCGCCATTGAAGTGGGAGTTTTGCAGGCTCTTGACGATTATAACATTAAAGTAAACGCCATTTCGGGAACAAGCATTGGTGCCATTGTAGGCGTGTTTTACAGTGCCGGCGTGTCGCCCCTCGAAATGAAAGAGATTATGAAAAGTCAGCGGTTTATTAAACTTTTTCATTTTGCCTGGAGCAAAAAGGGCCTTTTATCGATGAATGAACTTTTGCGTACATTTAAAAAATATAACATCGACGAAAGTTTCGGCTCCCTGAAAATTCCATATTATGCCTGCGCTTCGAATCTGGAAAAAGGTACTGAAGAAATTTTTCATTCCGGAAACCTGCATCGGGCGGTTATTGCCTCCGCTTCTATTCCGTTGCTTTTTAAGCCCGAAATTATTAACGGCTATCATTATATCGACGGCGGCCTTTACAACAATTTTCCCATTGAGCCGCTGCTTAAAAAATATCCTTATGTGTTGGGGGTTCATGTTAACAATTTTAAACAACCCGATGAATATAATGCGATGGCCATTGCCGAAAGAATTTTTAACGCCGTAATAAAACAAAACGTAGTTAAAAAGTTAAAAAAGTGCGACTATCTTATCAATCCTTTTTTAGAACACAGAACAGGTATTATAGATTTCAGAAAAACAGACAAGCTGTTTGAAATAGGATACAACGAAGGGGTAAAGTTTATTGAATCGCTGTAACTGCCAACTGCCCGAATTTTTTGCTTTAGTTTACTAAAAGATAATGTAGTGCTTTTAAATATCACATCAGCGTAACAACATTTTCAACTTGGCATGCATCTCGGTTAACAGGCGGGTATAACCGGTTTGAACAGGGTGCGCGCTGCTTCCGGTGGCAATGGGAATAGGGCAATTCTTTTTTTTTCTCATCGGATTAAGCGGATTAAGCGGATTTTTTATGGTCTGCTATGCAGACTAATCCGTTCAATCTGTGTAATCCGATGATTGATTAGTCGTTTGGAATTTGACATTTGTGATTTTTTAAAACAATGATAAAACTGAAATTCTTTT
>CAYVWX010000223.1:0-5304 GCA_964455635.1 uncultured Lentimicrobiaceae bacterium
ATGCAATAACAGTTGCGCTGGCACTTTATATATTCGTTAAGCAGTGGCAGTGCGATTTGTATGCCAAAAAACAATGATAAAACCGGAATTTTTTTTCATCGGATTAAGCGGATTAAGCGGATTTTTTATGGTCTGCTAAGCAGACTAATCCGTTCAATCCGTGTAATCCGATGATTGCTTAGTCGTTTGAAATTTTATATTTCAAAAATTGGTGCTTATTTGTGATTTGGCATTTGTGATTTGTAATTTTTAATTGCCGCTGTTGAGCACTACCTAACAGCAAAAAATTTTACAATGCCGCAGGATTACAAATCCTGCTGAGCTTGAGGGGAGTGAATTTGTGATTTGGCATTTGCAATTTGCAATTTTTTATTGATGTTTGACAATTGACCTGTTCTGAACCAGGAGGGTCGTACAAATCAATAATACATTTTTTCTCGTTGTTCTTTTAGCTTTTCATCTGAGATGTAATCGTCGTAACTCATCATTTTATCGATAATGCCGTTGGGTGTAAGTTCGATAATCCGGTTACATACCGTTTGAATAAACTGGTGGTCGTGCGACGACATAAATACGTTGCCGGGATACCGGCTTAAGTTGTTGTTAAAGGCCTGAATTGATTCCAGATCAAGGTGGTTGGTGGGGGTGTCCAGTATCAGGGCGTTGGCATCGGTAAGCATCATTTTGGCAATCATGCAGCGCATCTTTTCTCCTCCCGACAATACGTTAACTTTTTTATACATCTCTTCGCCGGCAAAAAGCATTTTACCCAAATAGCCTCTGATGTACAACTCGGTGGTATCGTTTGTAAACTGTGCCAGCCAGTCGAACAGCGACAGGTTGTTTTCAAAAAAGCGGCTGTTGTCCATGGGCAGATAAGCGTAAGTAATGGTTTGTCCCCATAGATATTGTCCCGAATCGGCTTTTTTGTTTCCGTTAATAATCTCAAAAAAAGCGGTTGTGGCTCTGGGGTCTTTGGAGAGGAAGATAATTTTATCGTTTTTGTTGGTAGTAAATTCCACCTCTTTAAACAGCACTTTGCCATCGTCGGCGGTAGCACTTAGTCCGGTAACATCAAGAATTTTATCGCCGGCAGGCCGCTGAGGAGTAAAAATAATACCGGGATATTTTCGTGTTGAGGGTTTAATATCTTCAATATTAAGTTTTTCGAGCATCTTTTTCCGGCTGGTAGTCTGTTTCGACTTGGCAGCGTTTGCGCTAAATCGGGCAATAAATTCCTGAAGTTCTTTACGCTTTTCGGCAGCCCTTTTATTTTGTTTCGATTGCTGACGCAGTGCCAGCTGGCTGCTTTGATACCAAAAGCTGTAATTGCCGGCAAACATTTGGGCTTTCCCGTAATCAATGTCAACGGTGTGTGTACTTACGGCATCTAAAAAGTGCCTGTCGTGCGAAACAACCAATACGGTGTTTTCGTAGTTGGCCAAGTAGTTTTCGAGCCACACAACTGTTTCAAGGTCAAGGTCGTTGGTGGGTTCATCCAACAGCAGGTTGTCGGGGTTCCCAAAGAGCGCCTGTGCCAGCAGCACCCTTACCTTTTGTTTTCCGCTCATCTCCTTCATAAGGGTATTATGAAACCCCTCTTTTATACCCAGATTACTTAACAGGTTGGCTGCATCGCTTTCGGCATTCCAGCCGTTCATTTCGGCAAAACGGGTTTCCAGCTCGGCAGTTCGTAAACCGTCTTTATCAGAAAAATCGGGTTTGGCATACAGGCGATCTTTTTCCTGCATAATGTTCCACAGTTCGGTATCTCCTTTTAATACGGTATCCAATACGGTAAACTCATCAAACGCAAAGTGATCCTGACTTAAAACCGAAAGGCTTTCGCCCGGGCCAAAAGTTACGTTGCCTGCCGTTGAGTCCATTTCGCCGGCAATTACTTTGAGTAAAGTTGATTTTCCGGCTCCGTTTGCTCCTATTATGCCGTAGCAGTTGCCTGATGTAAAGGTTAAATTTACTTCCTGGAACAGTATTCTTTTACCAAACTGTATCCTTAAATCCGAAACTGTAATCATGTATGGGGAATTTGTTGTTTTGATGCTTGAAAAACGCAGGTAGTTATCCCTGGTTTTTTACAGGGCGGCAAAAGTACATATAATTGTTTTACAAATTCAACCCTTTTATTTTGTTTTCTACTGCGGTGGTGGAATATCCCGGCAGAAAGTCGATGGTAACCACTTTTCCGCCTTTGGCCGTAACAATATCGTAACCTACAATTTCTTCGGTTTTATAGTCCGAGCCTTTTACCAGCACATCGGGCTGAACGGTTTTAATAACTTCGTAAGGGGTGTTGTCATCAAAAATAATAACCATATCAACAAAGCGCAACGAGGCAATAATGGTGCTGCGCGAAATTTCATCGTTGATGGGGCGTGACGGTCCTTTTCCCAGTGTGCGTGCCGACTTGTCGGAGTTTACTCCAACTATTAAAAAGTCTCCCAAATCTTTTGCTTTGCTTAAATAATCGATGTGTCCCAGGTGCAATAAATCGAACACGCCATTGGTGAACACAATATTTTTTTGCCGGAAAACAACCGTTGCCAAAAAGAAAGGCAGTTTTTTATCGTGAGCACGAAAAATCTTTTGTTGTATAATTTTAAGGTTATTCATTGAGTGGTTTTTGTTGTTTCGATAACAAAAGAATCATCAAATACGAAAATCCTCCTACTCCGAGGTTAAGCAAAGTTTGCCCGGCATGTGTAATGGCGGCAAAGGAGCCTGCCGCTACAGCGTTGATGCCATATACCTCGTGCAGCAGCGATTTGATAATAAAGTGGTAAGCGCCAATACCTCCGGGGACAGGGGCCACAATGCCAAGGCTTCCGATACCCAGCAGGGTAAGTGCATCGCCAAAATTAAGAAATGCTGTTTCGGGTAACATTTTAACGGGAAAATAAACCATTATGGCATATAAAAGCCAAATAAGAATGGTATAAACAATAAACAAAAATTTTTGTTTTAACTTTAAAATGGTTTTTATACCATCCCAAAGGCCATCCAGAAAAAGACGCATTTTAGCATAAAACGAGAGTTTTTTTATGCGTTCTCTAAAATGGTAAAGCAGCCATATGGTAAGCACAAAAAACAGAACTATTCCGATAGCAACAAGTGTTATAGCCCATACATTGTTGGAAAGGTTTCGCAGGATGGGTGAAAAAATGTCGCCCACATATTTTCCAACCAGGTTCATTTGGAAAACAATAACGAATAATATTATCAGCAGCAACATCAACATATCCAAAAGACGCTCTGAAATAACTGTTCCAAACAGTGCGTTAAAGGGTATTTTTTCTTTTTTCGACAGCACTCCGCAGCGCACAAACTCACCCATGCGGGGAACGGCCGTATTGGCCATATAGCCAATCATAAGCGAATAAAAAGTGCTGGACAGCCGTGTTTTAAACCCCATGGAATTAATAAGCATATTCCATCGCAGGGAGCGTACTATGTGTGAAAGGATAACGGCTATGAGCGAATACAAAACCCAGATATAGTCGGCGTTTTCAATATCGATCCATACTTTTGAGAGGTCAAGTTTTCGAAAACTAATCCATAACAAAAAAAATCCTAACCCGAGAAAAAAAAGATACTCTAAAACGGTTACCAGGCGACTTTTTTTCTTACTGCTCACGGTACTACTTTAATTGATTATTTTCATCGGGGAAAACAATGGAGGGTTTAAAAGTTTTAGCCTCTTCAAAATCCATTGAGGCATACGAAATAATGATAATCAAATCGTTAACCATCACCTTTCGGGCAGCAGCCCCGTTAAGGCCTATCGTTCCCGAGCCCCGTTCACCTTTAATTATATAGGTAGAAAACCGTTCACCGTTGGTAATGTTATAAATGCTTACCCTTTCGCCTTCAATCATGTTGGCAGCCTCCATTAAATTTTCGTCAATGGTAATGCTGCCCATGTAGTCCAGGTTGGCTTCCGTAATGGTGGCACGGTGAATTTTGGATTTTAAAACTTGTATATTCATCATCTTATATAAATGCGAGCGGCAAAATTACTAATAAAATCGGATATTGTCTATCAATCTTACATCACCTAAAAAAACAGCGGCAAATCCCATGGTCCCTTTGCTTTTATCCCATTGTTTAACAGGCTGTAAACCAGTGCTGTCGGCAATTATAAAATAGTCCGGTTTAAAAGCGGGTTTGTTGTTAAACTGCCGGGTAACCCATGATGTAATTTCGGCGGGAGATTTGCTGTTTTTGAGTTCAACGGCTTTTTTTAACGTTTGATAAATAAAGGGAGCCAAAGCCCGTTCTTTTTGAGTCAGCCGCGCGTTTCGTGAGCTCATGGCAAGGCCGTCGGGTTCGCGAACAATGGCGCAGGGAACGATTTCGACTGACATCTTCTCTTTTTTAACCAACTGTTTAATGATGGCCAGTTGCTGAAAATCTTTTTCGCCAAAATAGGCTTTGCCGGGGGTGATGATGTTAAACAATCTTTTTACAACAACAGCAACGCCGTTAAAATGTCCGGGACGGGAAGCGCCTTCCATCACTGTTTCAAGCTTGCCAAAATCGAAATGCTCGGTAACTTGTTTTTCGGGATACATTTCATTAACCGTGGGGGCGAATAAAATATCGCAACCTACACTTTTAAGCATCTGTTTGTCTTTTTCCAAATCTCTGGGATATTTTTGTAAGTCGTCGCTGTTGTTAAACTGAATGGGATTTACAAAAACACTTACAGCCAGCAGGTCGTTTTCTTGTTTTGCCCGGCGCATCAATGTAAGATGGCCTTCGTGCAGTGCTCCCATGGTGGGAACAAAACCGATACTTTTTCCGCTCTTTTTAGCTTCGGCAATAAACCGTTTTGTGTTGTTTATGGTATTAAAAACTTCCATTTGTATAAATAATCCGGTTTAATTGTTTTTACTTATTATTTTCCATAAGTCCTCTTCCAGAGTAGTGGACGGTGTTTCAACAATTCTGCCCGATTCGGTATCCCCTTTAAAAACTATAAAAGTAGGCACCCGCTCAATTTTATACCCGCTAATATCTTCTGTAACAGCGTCTTTATTTCTGTTTACCGCAATAAGTTTCAGGTGTGATGAGTCCATTTTCGCCTCATCGGCAATTTTAAAAAACCGTGGCACCTGTTCCTGACTGTCGCCACACCATTCGCCAAAAACTATTACTACCGAAACCGTATTGATTTTATCCTTAAGCTTATTTATAAATTTTTCCTGAGGCTGATAATTTTTGTATTCGGGATTAAAATAGGTGCCAAACTCATCTTTTGTTAAAATCTGCCGGTTACACAAACCT
>CAYVWX010000224.1:0-5272 GCA_964455635.1 uncultured Lentimicrobiaceae bacterium
TGGCCGGATAGAGTCTGTTTTTTATCTCTTCAAGTTTTTTAAGGTTTGCTAACACACGAGGATTCGTTTCTCTGAATTGCTTTTCGTCAAACGTATCGCCAAATCTTTTAGCCGCTTTAGCCACCTCTTTATCAATCTTAGCTTCTATTTTTGCCATAAAGTCTTCTACCAAAACATCGGCACGGTAACGCTTTTTCGAATCTTTATTATCAATTAAAGGGTCGCTGAAAGCATCCACATGTCCCGAAGCTTTCCAGGTTGTCGGATGCATAAAAATGGCTGCATCAAGGCCAACAATATTTTCATGAAACTGAACCATGGATTTCCACCAGTATTCACGGATATTCTTTTTGAGTTCCACCCCGTTTGGGCCGTAGTCGTAAACAGCACTTAATCCGTCGTAAATTTCACTGCTTTGAAAAACAAAACCATACTCTTTGGCATGGGAAATAATTTTTTTTAGTACATCTTCTTGTTTTGCCATCTTATTACTTTATTATCTATAAAATCAAAAAATCAACAGCACTTTCAGTGGCCTGTAATTAAACCATCTAAAGCACCATTGCATACGCTTTTGCACATTCCGAATTTTAATCCCCCAAAGTGGCTACCATTACAGCTTTAATAGTGTGCAGTCTGTTTTCGGCTTCATCAAAAACCACCGAATGCTCCGACTCAAACACTTCGTCGGAAACTTCCATTTCGCCGTTGGCAACAACAGGATATTTTTTTCCGAATTTAGCAGCAATTTCTTTACCCATTTTAGTTTGGTTGTTATGAAATGCAGGCAGACAGTGCATAAATTTAACCTTTGGGTTTCCTGTTTTGGTAATCATATCCATGTTAACCTGATAAGGGCCCATCACTTTAATGCTTTCTTCCCATTTTTCGTCGGGATCGCCCATGGATACCCACACATCGGTATATAAAAAGTCGCAGTCTTTCACTCCTTCTTCAACATTATCGGTAACGGTAATTACAGCTCCGGTTTTTTTGGCAATATCGTTACAAAGCGCCACCAGCTCAGGCGAAGGATGAAACTGTTTTGGTGCCACGGCTCTAAAATTCATTCCCATCTTTGCAGCGCCCACCATCAGGCTGTTACCCATATTGTTTTGAGCATCGCCAATAAAAGCGAAAGTAACCTGATGAAGCGGCTTGTCGGAGTGTTCCTGCATGGTCATAAAATCGGCTAAAATCTGTGTGGGATGATACTCGGTGGTTAGTCCGTTCCATACAGGTACACCGGCGTACTTGGCGAGTTCCTCCACAATATCCTGTCCAAAACCACGATATTCAATACCATCGTACATACGGCCCAACACACGGGCAGTATCTTTCATCGATTCTTTGGTTCCTATTTGAGAACCGCTGGGGCCCAGGTAGGTAACACTGGCTCCCTGATCGTGGGCGGCCACCTCAAATGCACATCGGGTACGGGTTGACGATTTTTCAAAAATCAGGGCAACATTTTTATTTTTTAAATGTGGTTGCTCGCTACCGGTATATTTTGCTTTTTTCAAATCGGCAGCAAGATCCAACAAAAAATTAATCTCTTTGGGAGTGAAGTCCAACAACTTCACAAAATTTCTGTTTCTAAGGTTAAATGCCATAACTACTAATTTTTTATTATTGATGAATCAACAAATATTTATATTAATCTTTTTAAGAGCCGCAAAAGTAACTATTTTAAAAACATAATTGAGGTAACATTAAGAGAATAGTTTACACTGATTTACTATTACAGATAAAACATTTTTACAAGATAAAACCTCAATTAATTGTTCCGGCGAAGTAAATAGGAATACCTTTGCAAACAATGGACAGATATGACGTTATAGTGGTTGGTGCAGGGCCGGCCGGACTATTGGCAGCGGGAAGTGCTGCAGAAAATGGAGGCCGGGTGCTGGTTTTGGAAAAGATGAAACAACCGGGACGCAAACTGCTTATCACCGGAAAAGGGAGGTGCAATATTACCAACAGTGCACCTGTAAGCGAGTTTATTACCCATGTTTATCCCAAAGGGCGATTTTTAAAAAATGCTTTTTCGCAGTTTTATTCACAAAATATTATTCGCTTATTGGTAAAATACGGCGTGGAAGTAAAGCTGGAACGGGGCGGACGCTATTTTCCGGCCGGTAATAAAGCTGCCGACGTATTAAAGGCTTTGCTTAAATGGTTAGACACCTTAAACGTAGAAATAAGGTGTAACCAAAAGGTTGAAGGCCTGTTGATTGATGATGGAAAAATAACCGGATGTAAAGCCAACGGCAGTGTATTAAAAGCAGATAAATTAGTAGTAGCCACAGGAGGCAAATCGTATCCCGCCACCGGATCAACAGGCGACGGGTACAAGTTGGCTAAAGCGTGTGGCCATACCATTGAAAAACCAATTCCGGCTCTTGTTCCGTTGGAAACAAACGGCATAACCGCTCAAAGATTACAGGGACTCACCTTGAAAAACATAAATGCTGTTGTTTGGTCCAACGGTAAAAAAACTGGCGAAGCTTTTGGAGAGATGATTTTTACTCACTTCGGATTGTCGGGGCCTGTTATTTTAACATTAAGCCGTTTGGTGGTAAAAGAGTTGCAAAAAGGTAACAAAGTTGAGGTGAGTATCGACCTGAAGCCTGCTCTTGACGACCAAAAGCTCGACAGAAGACTGCTTCGCGATTTAAACGAAATGGGTAAAAAGCAGTTGAGCAACATTTTCAGAAGTTGGCTGCCGGCTTCCTTAATCCCTGTTTTTGTTGACAAATTAAATCTTGACCCGCACAAAGAAGGCCATCAGGTATCTTCAAAAGAGAGAAAAAAAATAAGAGTATTGTTAAAAGACCTGCGTTTTACTATTTCCGGAAACCGAACGTTTAAGGAGGCAATTATTACAGCGGGTGGTGTTCCCACCAATGAAATTACAGCCAAAACCATGGAATCCAAATTAATAAAAGGCCTCTATTTTGCCGGAGAAATTATTGATTTGGATGCCGAAACCGGTGGTTACAACCTGCAAATAGCCTATTCAACCGGATGGCTTGCCGGAAAGTCGTGTATGAACGAGTGATGAAAAGGAAATATTCATCGTGATGACGTAACTGTTTTAATTGCAAAAATAATTGTCAAAATACTCAAATTATAACACGCTGTGTATCATATCATAACAAGATTATAAAATGATATATTTTTCTCGCGAAAAAAAATCAGTGCACATTGCTTTAATATTAAATAAATAGGTGTATATTTGCACTCATTTTTGAAAAACCACTCCAAATCTGTAATAAAATGGGTAAGAACGAATTAATCAAATTAGTAGAAGAAAGTGTTGAGGTAAAAAAATTCCCCGCTTTTAAAGCAGGAGACACCATTACCGTTACTTATAAAATTAAAGAAGGTAACAAAGAGCGTTTGCAAAAATTTACCGGTGTTGTGTTACAACGCGCCGGAAGCGGACCTACTGCCACTTTCACCATTAGAAAAATTTCGGGCAACGTTGGTGTTGAGCGTATTTTTCCAATTTCTTCACCTTTTATCGAAGAAATTAGTGTTAACAAAGTGGGTGTTGTTCGCCGTGCCCGTATTTTCTACTTCAGAAAACTCAGAGGTAAAAAAGCCAGAATCAAAGAGAAAAGAATGTAATCTTTGTTTTAAATTTAATAAAAACCCGGTTTTGTTGAAATCGGGTTTTTTTATATCCGTACTTTCAACAAATCCGGTTGTATAATTCCTTAAACAGTAATACTTTATAATCAGGTTCCTGTTTTGATTATGCCTTATTTTTAGTATCTATAATTATGGTAACCGGTCCTGAATTTACAAGATCAATCTCCATCATAGCTCCAAATTCGCCGGTAGCCACCGGTTTGCCCAAAAGCAGTTCCATTTCACTTACAAAACTGTTATACAAAGGAATGGCATGTTCGGGCCGGGCGGCTTTAACATACGAAGGCCGATTGCCTTTTTTTACCAAAGCATGTAAGGTAAATTGGCTTATTACCATTATTTCGCCACCAATATCTATAACCGAAAGATTCATAACATGATTTTCATCGTCAAAAATGCGTAATCTTGATATTTTACCGGTAAGCCATTTTACGTCTTCATGGGTATCGGCCTCTTCAATACCCAAAAGAATCAGCATACCTTTATTTATGGCTGATTTTATGCTTCCGTTGATGGTTACCGAAGAAGATTTAACACGCTGAATTACTACCCTCATAGATTTTAATTTTGAAACAAATATCAGAAATAAATACATTCCTCGTTGAAAAGCACACATAATTCACAATTTCCTTTAAACCTTACCCGCAAACGCAACTGAAATATAGTACCTTTGCTCATTCATTTTTTAACAGTAAATTATGACCCGATTAAGTGTAAACATCAACAAGATAGCTACTTTACGAAATGCCAGGGGTGGTAATATGCCCGATGTTCAGAAAGTGGCACTCGATTGTGAACGATTTGGAGCGCAGGGTATTACAGTCCATCCGCGTCCCGATGAACGTCATATCACCTACAGGGATGTGGAACTTTTAAAACCACTGATTACCACCGAGTTTAATATTGAAGGAAATCCCATCCCCCGGTTTATCGACCTTGTATTAAAACACAAGCCCCATCAGGTTACACTGGTTCCGGACGACCCCAATCAGTTAACTTCCGACCATGGATGGAACACCATCAAACATCGTGATTTTTTAACCGACACCATCGCCGCCTTTAAAGAAGCCGGCATACGTACTTCTATTTTTGTGGACCCCGACCCTAAAATGGTGGAATATGCTAAGTTAACCGGAACCGACCGCGTAGAACTTTATACCGAAAGCTATGCAGCCATGTTTGCTAAAGATAGAGAAAAGGCTGTTGCTCCGTTTGTTGAAGCTGCTAAAGTTGCCAAAGAGGCAGGACTCGGCCTTAATGCAGGCCACGATCTGAATTTGGAAAACTTATCTTTCTTTATTGATAACATTCCCTGGACGGATGAGGTTTCCATTGGCCATGCCCTGATATGCGAATCACTCTATCTGGGACTGGAAAATACTATTAGGATTTATCGGAGGGAGTTAAGAGTTAGGAGTTGGGAGTTAGGAGTTGGGAGTTGGGAGTTAGGAGTTAGGAGTTGGGAGTAATAATTTGTGCAATAATATAATGATAGTCATACTGAAGCGAAGAGTTGGTAAGTAGCAATTGCGGTGAAAAAATATGTGATGAAGTTTTAAGATTTTGAATTTTAAATTTGGAGTTTACCCTGTGGAATAGTTGCTTTGCAAATTCA
>CAYVWX010000225.1:0-5247 GCA_964455635.1 uncultured Lentimicrobiaceae bacterium
CGATAAAAGAAATGAACAAAAAATTAAGTGCCTAAAATGCCTAAAGTTTGGAATGCCTAAAGTAAATGACACCACGTAATTACAAAAATACCAAACGTAGAAACCATTCACGAATGGTTTCGTGTACACCAAACAAAAATTGTTTTGTTATCATCGGCAGGATTGCAAATCCTGCCGAGCTTGCGTTACAATCCTGCCGAGCTTGTGGTAAGTAAATAAAAAATGGCTCACAACTTTTTGCTGTGAGCCATTTGTAAATATTAAGCAAGCTTTATTATTTTGTTTTGCAGCCGGCTGTAAAAGAGGCGGCTACCCAATAATTAGCTGAAATTATTTTAAAATGCTTTTGCCGATTACCAAACGTTGAACCTGATTGGTTCCTTCGTAGATTTGACATAATTTGGCATCACGCATCATTTTCTCTACCAGAAAATCCGTTGAATACCCTTCGCCGGCCATTACCTGAACGGCATCCGTGGTAACTTTCATGGCTACATCCGAAGCATAAAGCTTGGCCATGGCCGAAAGCATATTTTTTTGTTTGTTACCCGTATCGTACATCCAGGCCGAATACCAGGTTACCAGGCGGGCTGCTTCAATTTCGGTAGCCATATCGGCAAGCATAAAGCTAACACCCTGGTTGACGGTAACGGGTTTGCCAAACTGAATACGATTTTTACCCCAGTCGCGGGCAGTTTCGTAAGCGGCTCTGGCATTACCCACACTCAGGGCGGCAACGCCGGTGCGAGTACGTTCAAAAGTTTTCATGGCGAGCACAAATCCCTGCCCTTCACCACCAATAAGATTTTCTTTTGGCACTTCAACATCTTCAAATATAAACTCGGTTTGCATACTGGCACGCTGTCCCATTTTTTGAAGGTTGGAAACAATTTTTACTCCGGGAGAATTGGTAGGCACTACAAAAGCCGACAGGCTGCGTGCACCTCTTTCGGGATCAACCAAAGCAAAAACGGTAATAAACTCCGAAACTCCGCCGTTGGTGATGAAACGTTTGTGGCCGTTCATAATATATTTGTCACCTTTTAATATAGCGGTAGTTTTTATTCCTGCAACATCCGACCCTGCATTGGGTTCGGTTAAAGCATAAGCGGCTACCCCTTTGGCTTCAATAATCTGTCCGAAGAAACGTTTTTTTTGTTCATCGCTTGCACCAAGCAAAAGAGGCGTTAACGCCAATGTATTGGCATCCATGCATATACCTATTCCAACACAACCGGCTCCGAGCTCTTCCGAAGATAAGGCGCTTTCAAAGATGTTATGACCATGGCCACCCAGCTCTTTGGCAACAGGGCCGTTCATTAAACCTTCGTCGTAGGCTTTTTTTACAACCTCCCAGGGAAATTCGGCCGACTCATCGTATTTTCTGGCATTGGGAATCATAACTCTCTGTGCAAAATCGCGCACCTTTTCTTGCAGTTCTTTCTGCTCTTTTGTTAAGGAAAAATCAATCATTGTACTAATATTTATGTTAAGTGTTTAAAAATAAATTAATTACAAATAATAACGGTTTCAAGTGCAAACAAAAATAATTCTTTATATTTATCTTTCCTATTTTAGTCAAAATTTTAAGAATATTTAAAGAGGTGTACAAATAAGGTAGTGTATGAATTATTTGCCTTTTCAAAAAGGATTTAAAACCTATCTGCAGCTTGAAAGAGGACTCTCGGAGAACACTCAGGCTGCTTATCTGCACGACACTGCCCTGTTATTTGATTTTTTAACAGCACAAAAGGATGGTAAAAGTCTTATAAAAGTTGATTACGGCGACCTGAAAGATTTTATTGCTCATATCAATCAGCTGGGACTCGGCAGCTATTCGCAGGCTCGGGTTATTTCGGGTATAAGAGCTTTTTTCAGGTATCTCGATTTGGAACATGCCATTGAGCAGGATCCGTCGGAATTACTGGAGTCGCCCCGTTTGGGAATGAAATTACCCGATATACTGGATTTGCCCGAGATTGTTAAGATTATCAACACGATTGACCTGTCGCTTCCGCAGGGACACCGGAATCGTGCCATCATCGAAACTCTTTACGGTTGTGGGTTGCGGGTGTCGGAGTTGGTGAATTTAAAAATTTCGGAGCTCTACTTTTCAGAAGATGTGCTTTCGGTAACAGGTAAGGGAAGCAAACAACGGTTTATCCCTGTGGGGGAGGAGGCAAAGAAGAGTATTCTGCTGTATTTACAACACAGCCGCGTAAATATTGTACCACAAAAAGGTATGGAAGACATTGTTTTTTTAAATCGGTTGGGAAAAAAGCTCAGCCGTCAGATGATTTTTCTTATGATTAAAAAGATGGCGGAAAAAGCAGGTATCCATAAAAAGGTAAGTCCGCATACTTTTAGGCACTCTTTTGCCACTCATCTGGTACAAAACGGTGCCGATTTAAAAGCTGTTCAGGATTTACTGGGTCATGCTTCCATTATCACAACCGAAATTTATACACACCTTAACAGGGAAGATTTAAAACGTGCCATCCTGGACTTTCATCCACGTAACCGGTAAAAATTTTAAGTCTGTCTGAAATCTGACGGGTTTTACAAGTGTAATTGGTTAAAGTTAACCGGCAAAAGTGTTTTACTTTCTGCCCATCACTTTTTGAACGGCTTTCACGATGTTTTTATCTTTTAATCCGTAAAGTTCCATCAACTCTTCGGGTTTACCACTTTGTCCGAAAGCATCGTTTACTGCCACCATTTCAATGGGTAACGGCATGGAACGTGCCAGCAGTCCCGCAACACTTTCGCCCAGTCCGCCCAGTACATTATGCTCTTCGGCAGTAACCACACAGCCTGTTTTTTTTGCCGATTTCAAAATGGCATCATCATCTAACGGTTTAATGGTGTGAATGTTGACAACTTCTGCGTCAATGCCTTCTTTTTCCAATAAATCGGCGGCATTAAGAGCTTCCCAAACCAAATGTCCGGTGGCAACGATGGTTACATCGGCTCCCTCTTTCAACACGATGGCTTTGCCGATTTCGAAGGGCATATCTTCGGGTATAAAAGTAGCTACCTTAGGCCGTCCAAACCGCAAATAAACAGGGCCATCGTAGTCGGCAATGGCTTTGGTTGCCTGTTTAGTCTGATTAAAATCACAAGGGTTGATAATGGTCATTCCCGGAAGGGCTTTCATCATGGCAATGTCTTCAAGCACCTGATGGGTAGCTCCGTCCTCACCCAGTGTAATGCCGGCATGTGAGGCGCATATTTTTACATTTTTACCGGAGTAAGCCACAGCCTGACGTATCTGGTCGTAAACCCTGCCGGTTGAAAAGTTTGCAAAGGTTCCTGTAAAAGGAATTTTACCGCCAATGGTAAGGCCTGCAGCCATTCCTATCATGTTGGCTTCGGCAATGCCTACCTGAAAAAACCGTTGGGGAAAAGCTTCCACAAAGGCATTCATTTTTAAAGAGCCGATAAGGTCGGCACATAAAGCAACCACATTTTTATTTTCGCGCCCCAGTTCGTAAAGTCCCTCGCCAAATCCGGAACGTGTATCTTTGTAATTTAAAACTTCGTATTTCATAAATCGTTTTGTTACCAATTATTAATAGTCACCCAGTGTTTCGTCAAGTTGCGACAGTGCTTCTTTCGCCTGTTCATCGTTGGGAGCGGCACCATGCCATTTATGGGTGCCCATCATAAAATCGACGCCCATCCCCATTTGGGTGTGCAACAATATCATAACAGGCTTATTATTTCCGGTAAGTTGTTTTGCCGTTTTTAAAGCAGAAACAACCTCTTCCATGTTGTTGCCATTACATTCAAGTACTTCCCAGCCAAAAGCTGAGATTTTAGCTTTTAAGTCCAGCAGGGGCATCACGTCATCGGTGTCGCCATCAATTTGTTTGTGGTTATAATCGACTGCGGCGATAAGGTTATCAACCTTATTACCACCACAATAAGCCATTGCTTCCCAAGGTTGTCCTTCATCCAGTTCGCCGTCACCCATCAAACAATAAACCAACTTGTTGTCATCGTTAATTTTTTTAGCGCGGCTTACTCCGATGGCCACCGATAGGCCCTGTCCTAACGATCCGCTGGCAATACGGATTCCCGGAAGTTTTTCCATGGTGGCAGGGTGGCCCTGCAGACGGCTGTGAAGTTTACGAAAGGTGGCTAATTCGGAAACGGGAAAATAGCCGCTTCGGGCCAAAACGCTGTAATAGGCAGGACTGATGTGGCCGTTCGATAGAATAAATACATCCTGATTGATGCCATCCATGTCAAAAGGATGCGGAGTATGCTCCATTGTTTCAAAATGCAGTGCCACAAGGTAGTCGGCAGCACTGAGCGATCCTCCCGGATGCCCTGAAGAGGCGCCGTGTACCATTCGTATTATGTCGCGTCGTACCTGACTTGCAATATCTTGTAATTGTTTTATAGTTGACATATTTTTATTTTTTTGATGCCTGTTTTCGGCGCAAAAGTAATCTTTTTATGCGTGATGCAAATTTAAGTTTTTGATAATTTAATACAGGGGAATTCAACCGGTAAATCGCTCACTTTCGTAAATGATTAAACAGTAAAAAAGTGACCGGGGCATTGTAAAGTTTTACCAACTTCCGCCGGCGCCGCCACCGCCAAAGCTGCCGCCGCCAAAACCGCCAAAACCACCGCCGCCAAAGCTGCTGCCGCCGCCAAAGCTGCTGCCGCCACCGAAACCACTGCCGCCACGGCCTCCCATCATCGAGCCGAGAAACATACCTGTTAAAAAGGAAGATCCGCCACGACCGCCCATTGAGTATTTGTTTCTTCCGCTAAAACGTATCAGAATAAAGATGATGATAATAATGAGAAACGGAAGAATGGCTGTTAAAGGAGACCCCGCAGTGGCTTTGTTGTATCCTTTGGCAGAAATTTCTCCCGAAGCCAGTTTCATCAGGATGTTGGTGGCGCGGTCAATTCCTTTAAAGTAATTGTTTTGCTTAAAATAGGGTATCATTTCGTTGTCAACAACTCTGCGTGCAATGGCATCGGGAATAACGGGTTCCAGGCCATAGCCCACTGCAATAAATGCCTGACCGCGGTCGCGCTTACTGTATTTTGGTTTTATTAAAATAACAATGCCGTTGTTAAACTTTTTTTGGCCAACTCCCCAACTCTCGCCTACGCGGTAAGCAAAATCGGATTTATCGTAGCCGTTTAACGATTTTACCGTTAACACCACAATTTGGTTTGAGGTGGTATCGTGAAAATTACGCAGTTTACTTTCGAGGTATT
>CAYVWX010000226.1:0-5243 GCA_964455635.1 uncultured Lentimicrobiaceae bacterium
AGTTTTCATTCGATAAACCTGATTAAACTGGTTGTTAAATAGTTAGTTAAGTAAACTTTCTCAATAAAAAAGATCTGTTTCATAAACCGATTTATTATCGCGATTGTCAAACACCACCAGTTTAAACCGGTTTTTACCTTTTTTCAGCAACCGGTCGAACCGGTAAGTAAGCATGGCTTTTTTAGGATTGTATTCCATTAAAATCCATCTGTCATTTAAAAATCCGGCATATTTTTTTATGCCCGTCTGCTTATCTGAAATCTTTATTTGCAACTCTTTACGATTTGTAACTTTTTTATTGCCGGCAATATTCACCGCTTTTATTTCGGGCGAAACAGTATCTGTTAAAACCACAAATTTACCGGCTGAACGCATCTTTGCAGTCAGCCATCCTTTGTCGAATTGTCCGCCTGCAAAGTCCCATTTTCCGTCGTCATTATACTTGGCAATATAGAGCTTCGACCGGAGTGAATCGGGCACCGGCCTGCTGACAGCCATCGAAATGTTAAAATATTTTTGAACCGGAATATACTTATCTCCCACAAAATAAACCGGTGAAAAATAATCTGTATCGCCACCGGACTGCCATCCGTAATTAATTTTTTGCGAACAATAAAAGGTATTGGCCGGAAAGTGCACCCTTAAACTATCGGTCTTGATGGAAGCCTTTTTTGAGAATACCACAAATACAGAGTGGTCATTTTTATTACTCTTTTTAAAAGAGATAACCGTATCGGGCCTGACATTTTTTATGCTAAACGCAAAGCGGCTTTTGTTTCCGTAAGCATCCGACACCACATATTCAGCAGAATGAGGCAAGGTGTCGTTAAAAGAAAAAACACCATTGCTTTTAATGGTTTTGTAAACGGTTAGCCGGTTATTTGTATCCAGCTGCGTACGAACCAGCCTTCGTTTTGTTTGTTTAAAATACCGGTAATCAATAAGGCTGTTAATATAGCGCGAAGTGTAAAACGACAACTCATCCATCTTGATATTGAACACGGCAACAGAATCAATAAATAACCTTTCACAATAGATTCCGTTTTTATTACGGATTTTATTCATCCTGTCGTACGCTCTGAGCCCGAAAGCAATTTTACCAAAAACATCAACTACCGAATCATTTTTCAAAACATACCCGTTTTTTGAGGGAATAACCGTATAAAAAGCCGTATCGTGTTTATTATTTACCAGCGAAGTGTCTGCTACAGGATAAATAACAAGTTGAGCCACAACAGGTTTTTTATTGTCGCTGATTTTTATACTTTTAAACAACAACGGATTTAGCGGATGCTGGTTGGCGGCCTCACGAATTTCGAAATGAAGATGCGGCCCAAGCGAGCCACCGGTGTTCCCCGACAAAGCAATAACTTCACCTTTTGTAACTTTCAACAATCCTTTTTCAGGAAACAAATCAACCACAAAACTTTTTCGTTTATACTGATTCTTATGCACATAGGCTGCTATTTTTTTATTAAACGTTTTCAAATGGCCATACACGGTAGTGTAACCATTGGGATGCGTAATGTAAATGGCGTTTCCATAACCGCCCAATGCAACCTTTACACGCGACACATACCCGTCGGCAGCAGCATATACTTTAAGGCCCTCAACACCTTCTGTTTTTATGTCGATGCCTGCATGAAAATGATTGGACCGGAGTTCGCCGAATGTTCCCGACAAATAGAGCGGAATATTGAGCGGCGGCCTGAAATAACCGGCAGGGAAAGATTTTTGAGCACTTGCATCCGGCGCAAATAAAAAAATAAAAATCCAAAAAACAATCTGAGTTATTTTCATAAAATCAGGGTATCGATAAAAACACTACAAAAGTAGTTTCTTTTAGCCGAACACCCCAACAAAAATAAAATCACAAAACAACTCAGCAAAAGCTGTTTTTTTAAAATGCTTTTTAAGTAAATTTGCAGTCTTAATAAAAAACACCATGAAATTAAGATTTTTATCAGCAGCCGTCATAATTTTAGTAATTGGGTTCGGTTCATGTAAAAAGGAAAGCAGCGACACCACAAAGCCCTGGATAGTTTTAAAGGGACAGAATCCTGTTTATTCGGAATTAAACAAGCCTTATGAAGATGCCGGAGCCATTGTAAAAGACATAAATGCTGCCGGCGACACTGTTGATATATCAGGAAATCTGGTGGTAACCAACAATGTAAACACACAGGTGGCAGGCAAATACGAAGTAAAATACAACGCCTCCGATGATGCGGGAAACAAAGCGGACGAAGTAACCCGTACCGTTTACATTCAAATTTTTAAATAAAGACATTCTGCATGCCGGACATTAAAATAAAGCAACGTATATTATTTATTGTAAACCCTATTTCAGGATCACGACGAAGAAGGAACCTTGTTCAGATGATCAATGAAAAAATCGACAGCGACAAATACGACATTAACATAGAGCTTACAAAATATGCAGGCCATGCCATCGAAATCAGCCGGCAGGCTGTTAAAAACCGGTATGATGTAATTGTGGCTGTGGGTGGCGATGGTACGGTAAACGAAGTAGCTTCGCAGATGATAAACAGCAACAGCACACTGGGTATTATACCGGGAGGGTCGGGCAACGGACTTGCACGCCACCTGAACATACCTTTAACTGCATTGCGTGCCATTAATTTACTAAACAAAGGGGTCGTTTCTAAAATTGATACGGCTACAGTAAACGACAAACCCTTTATCAGTATTGCCGGAATAGGCTTTGATGCCCTTGTGGCAAAAAAGTTTGCCAAAAGTCAGCGACGAGGCTTTTTAACCTATTTTAAAATTGCCGCCAACGAGTTTATGACCTATAAGCCTAAAAAGTACATCCTCTCATTCGACGAAGGCCTTTACATTAAAAGACGTGCATTTTTTATTTCGTTTGCCAACTCAAACCAATTTGGTTACAATGCTAAAATTGCACCCAATGCACGACTAAACGACGGGAAAATTGACATCTGTATTGCACAGAAACCCAATGTTTTTCAAACCCCCGTGGTGGCCAATTTGCTGCTTTTGAAACTTATTGACAAATCGCCGCTGATGGATATTATTCCCACCACAGGCGTGGTAATAAAACAGAAAAAAAACAGAGTTATTAATATTGACGGAGAACCGGTTAAACTAAGTAAAAAGCTTGTTATCAAAGTGGTTCCCTCCTCATTAAAAGTAATTATTCCTTAATATGAGCCGAAATAAAAATAACCGCATCGTATTTTCAACCAATCCCGACTATACCTATGAAGATGAGTTGGAACAGGAAGAAAAAACGCTGCCACCCGAACAACAGAAGTTAACCATTATGCTCGACAAAAAGCAACGCAAAGGCAAAAAAGTAACCCTCGTTACCGGGTTTTATGGTTCTGCTGACGACTTAAAAGAGCTTGGCAAACTCCTTAAATCGAAATGCGGTGTAGGAGGTTCGGTAAAAAACGGAGAAATTATTATTCAGGGCGATTTTAAACAAAAAATAAAATCCATTTTAGAAAGCATGAGCTACAAATGCAAAGTATCGGGAGGCTAACCCCAAAACAGCACAACCAAATAACGCGACCAACGGGAGCAATTAACAGCGACCGCAGGGAGCAATTGACGCGACCAACGGGAGCAAATGACAGCGACCAACGGGAGCCAATGACAGCGACCGCAGGGAGCAAATAACAAAAAAATTATGAAAAAAATTAAAAATCTTTTATTCGTTGTATTGATTACAACAGCAACCTTAGCATCGGCACAAAACCACCGGCAGCAGCTTGACAAAAAAACATTAAACGAAATCAGGAGTTCTTTTAAAAACACCCCTGAAAACCGCGCATTCATAAATGCCATAACGCACAACGACATAAAAAGCCTTGTAAAAAACAGAGCCAACGAAGGAAAAGTAAATCATTTTATCAACACCAAAGTTAAAACCCACGGCATCAGCAATCAACATTCATCGGGCAGGTGTTGGCTTTACACAGGCCTTAACACACTCAAACCCATGGTTCTTGAAAAAGAAGACATTAAGGATTTTGAGTTTTCACAAACCTATAATTTTTTCTGGGATCAATTTGAAAAAGCCAATCTGTTTTTAGAAATTGCCATTACCACGGCAGAAAAACCCCTTTCAGACCGAAAAGTAGAATGGATGATGAAAAACCCCATTGGCGATGGTGGACAGTGGACAACCTTTGCCGATATTGTAAAAAAATATGGCGCAGTACCTGCTTCGGCCATGCCCGATACTTATCAAAGCAAAAACACGCGAATGATGTCGCGTTTACTGGCACGCAAGCTTCGTGAAGATGCCATGGAACTGCGTGATTTGGTAAACAACGGCATTAAAGAGAGCAACGTTGAGTCCACAAAAATAGAGATGTTAAAAGATATCTACCGCATTTTGGTTTTTACGCTGGGCGAACCTCCACAACAATTTACCTGGCAATACACAACCAAAGAAGGAAACAGTTCCAAAAGTATTACATACACACCGCAAAAGTTTTACAAAGAGGTAGTTGGAATTAATGTTGACGATTATGTAATGTTTATGAACGACCCTTCGCGCGATTACTACAAACTCTACGAGGTGGAATACGACAGAAACCTGGCCGAAGGTAAAAACTGGAGATATATTAACCTTCCGGCTGATGTCATTAAAAAATTTGCTGTTAACTCAATAAAAGGCAATGAGGCTATGTATTTTTCGTGTGATGTGGGCAAACAGTTCGACAGCAAAGGAGGTTATCTTGATATTAATTTTTACGATTACAACGACCTTTTCGGGGTTGACTTCGGCATGAACAAAGCCAAACGGATACAAACTTTCGACAGCGGCTCGTCGCACGGCATGGCATTAATTGGCGTAAACATTTTGGACGACGGCACCACCGACAAATGGCTTTTGGAAAACTCGTGGGGTGCCACCAAAGGCGACCACGGCTATTTAACCATGACCGACCAATGGTTTGACAACTATATGTTCAGGCTTGTCATTAACAAAAAATATATCAATTCCGATGTTTTAAAAATACTCAACACCAAAGCAACCATGCTCCCACCCTGGGATCCCATGTTTGCACCGGAAGAGTAAAAAAACAACCAATAACCGCAACCAACGGAAGCAATTGACCGCGACCGAAGGGAGCAACTGACCGCGACCGAAGGGAGCAATTGACCGCGACCGAAGGGAGCAATTGACCGCGACCAAAGGGAGCACTAACCGCGACCAAAGGGAGCAACTGACCGCGACCAAAGGG
>CAYVWX010000227.1:0-5235 GCA_964455635.1 uncultured Lentimicrobiaceae bacterium
ACTTACATCAATGAAACAGCTTACGACCGGCCGGGAAAGCCTTACGGGGGCGGGTATGAAATTTATGACCATATTGCCGATATGCATCCGAACTTTTTTATTTGGCTCGGCGACAATGTTTATTTGAGAGAACCCGACTGGAACACACGCGCAGGCATCTTCCATCGCTATTCACACGACAGGGCCATTCCCCAGCTAAAAAAAATATTGGCTGTCACACATCACTATGCCATTTTAGATGACCATGATTACGGCACCAACGACTCCGACAAAAGCTTTTGGAACAAAAACGAAACCCTTAATGCTTTCAGACTTTTTTGGGCGAACCCGTCGTACGGCACGGGCAATATAAAAAGCGCTACCACCTTTTTCAGCTGGAGCGACTGCGATTTCTTTTTACTGGATAACCGTACCTTTCGCGACCCCGACAAACGAATTGAAGAAAACAAAACCGAACTTGGCGAAGAACAGCTTCAATGGCTTTTTAACAATTTGGTAAACAGTTACGGAACCTTTAAATTTGTGGTAATGGGCGGACAGTTTTTATCGAATTCCGGAATGTACGAAGCGTATTCCAACAACGGTTTCGAGGCTGAACGTCAACGTATCATCGACTTTATCTACAAACAAAAAATCAAAAATGTAGTATTTATAACAGGCGATGTACATTTTTCGGAAATGTCGGTACTCAAAAAAAGAAACCAACCCACCATTTGGGATGTCACCGCTTCGCCATTAAATTCAGGGCCTAACACAAACGGAGGTAACCAACCTAATTCGCTGAGGGTTCCCGGTTCGGTAATTACAGTTCGCAACTACACCATGTTGGAAGTAACGGGCACCAGGGATAACCGCATTTTAAAAGTTACCTATTACAATACCGACGGGAAAAAACTTTACGAAAAGGATATTAAACCCGAGTAAAAACCGGCTGTGAGTAAATAATGCCGGGCCAAAACCAAATACATTTAACGACTGCAAACCGTTAGCAAAAATTTGCAGCCCCTGAAAAATCAGTTAACACTTGTGGCTTTACTTTTCTGATGTTTTTTTGTACCGGTTTCTTTATTCAAGCCCAGGTCGGCAACCAAAAGGCTTTGCAGCCGTGCCGGTAAAATATTGTATTTAATTTCGCCTTTTACGCTGTAGGAAATGTTTCCTGTTTCCTCGGAAACCAAAATGGCAATGGCATCGGAAATTTCGGTAATTCCGACTGCTGCCCTGTGGCGCAGGCCTGCCGTGAGTTTCAGGTGTTTTTTGGTAACCGGAAGAATACAGGCGGCAGCTTTAATCCGGTTGTTGGTAATTATCATGGCACCATCGTGCAAAGCACTATTTTTAAAGAAGATATTTTCGATTAAAGGAACCGAAATGATGGCATCGATTAGCTGACCCGACTGAACATACTGCTGAAGTTCGTTTTGCCGTGTAATAATTATTAAAGCGCCCTGTTTTACATCACTCATCCTGTTGCAGGCTACAACAATGGGATCGATGTTAATTTCATAAGAGTCCTGAAAAAAGTTTTTCATAAACCCCATCTTCTTGCTATACTTTTCCCAGAAAGTAGTTGTGCCGAGGGTAAATAAAAATTCTCTTATTTCAGGTTGAAATATAATAATCAAAGCTATAAATCCACCGCTGATAAATGCTCCGAGGATTTCGGTAAGCATGGTCATCTGAAGGGCGTTAACCACTTTCCATATTAAAAACACAGCCACAATACCAATTAAAATATTGGTAGCGGCGGTACCCTTTAACAACTTGTAGGTGGTATAAAGCAGTGCCGCCACCAGAATGATGTCGGCCAGATCGTACCAGCGAAAATCGATGAAATTGAGAAAAAGCAGTTCCAAAATACAGATTTTGGTCAAAAATAATAAATTAATTCATTGTAAACCCCAAAACCAAATAAAGCACAGCAGTTATTGCACCCACAAACAAAGCATAGGGCAATTGGGTTTTAACATGGTCGATATGATCGGAAGCAGAAGCCATGGAAGAAATTATGGTGGTATCGGAAATAGGAGAACAGTGGTCGCCAAACACCCCGCCACCCAATGTAGCTGCAATCATCAGGTAAAGATTAACACCGTGAATCTGTGCCATGGGCACCACAATTGACATCATAATGGCAAAAGTTCCCCAGGAAGTACCCGTTGAAAATGCTATAAATGAGGATATTACAAAAACAATGGCGGGCAGGTACTGCGGGGCTATAAGCCCTTGGGTAAAATGAGCCACATAATCGCCGGTACCAAGGTTGTTACAGACATCGCTGATGGAAAAGGCCAGCAACATCAACAATGCCAACGGCATCAGTTCACTAATTCCCTTCAAGGTAAGGTCAACCATCTTTTTTGTCTTCATAATTCCCTGAAAACGATAGAGTACCATGGCAAAAAGCAGTGAAGCGGTAACGGAATATAAAACCGCCGACGAACCGGATCCTTTACCAATGGCTTTAACAAGGTGATCGGAAAACGAAGTAAAGTGACTTACCTCCGCCCAGCCGGTATAAATAAGCGTTACAGGCATCATAAAAATCATCACCAACAAGGGAAGTACCATATTCATGCTTTTAGGTTCAACTCCTTTTTTCATTTCCATGGATGTTATCTCATCCGAAATCAACGGCTTGGCATCGTCGTTATGTACTTTACCTGTTTGACGGGTTCGCTTTTCGGCAGCTGCCATGGGGCCAAAATCCTTTTTTGTAACAATAATTAAAGTCACCATTAAAATGGTCAGCATGGGGTAAAAGTTAAGTGCCAGCGCCGAAGCCATAACAGGCAACGGATTTTCGATTCCCTGGGTAATGAGCAAGCCCATGATAAAAGCTCCCCAGGCATTCACGGGAATTAATATGGATGAAGGTGCCGAAGTGGCATCGGCAATGTAAGCCAGTTTTTCGCGGGGAATCTTCAGCTTATCGAAAACAGGCCTGTAGAGTGTTCCTACGGTTAACGAGCTGATGCTTGTTTCGATAAACAAAAACATACCCGTTAGCTGGGCAAACAGCTGAACCACTACCCTGCTCCTGCCGCTCCTGTTTGAATCAAGCCGGTTTAAAATCTTGTTTATTCTGATGATAAATCCCTGTACACCACCTGAATACTGAATAAACATCAGCAACGAACCCACCAAAGCACTAAACATGATGGTACGGGTATTTCCGGGCGACTTAAACACCGCCACAAAACCTTCAAGGGTTGCAATGGTTCCGTCAAGAAAATTCCAATGGTTAATGATAAGCCATCCCAGCCAAATACCTGCTATTAGCGAAATATATACCTGTTTGGTTCTCAAAGCCAAAACAATAGCTATCACCGGAGGAAGTACAGAAAGAAAACCGTAGTTATCCATAAATGATAAAATAAGATTTTTAATTCAGAATGCTAAAATAACAATTACTGCTGTTTGATACCGCAGATGGCCATATATTTATTCACTTGTTGTATTTTAGCATCCGGACAATTATTGGCGCTTTCACCTCATTTTCGGCATCTTTGGCGGAAAATGGCAAAAACAATTAATAATGAAAAGATTGAGTTTTCTCTTTGTCTTTTTAACATTTGCTACTGTAGTATCGGCTCAATTCAGACCAATGCAAAAACGGAGGCATAACGTTAACAAGGCTTTAAAGCACATCGTATCGGCTCCCGATTTTAAAACAGCCGGATTTGCTTTTTTGGCAATAGATGTAAACAGCGGCGAAATTATTTCGGCCTGCCATGCCGACAAAGTTTTACGCCCCGCCTCTACCCTTAAGCTTTTAACAACTGCCACCGCTTTAGAGCTGCTGCATCCTCAATATAGATTTACAACCATGTTGGGATATACGGGTAAAATAGACACAATACAACATATTTTGCATGGCAACATTGTTATCAAAGGAGGTGGTGACCCTACACCGGGTTCAAAATATTTTAACGAAACAAAATCAAAACAGTTTTTAAACAAATGGAAAGAGGCCGTTAAAAGACTTGGAATCGACTCGATAACAGGTTCAATAATTACGGATGCCCGAATCTACAGCTACAAAATGGTTCCTTCGTCGTGGTCGTGGCAAAATATGGGCAACTATTTTGGGGCAGGCCCGTGCGGACTAACCATTGAAGACAATACATATTCTATTTATTTTAATACGGGCAGCCGTGTCGGCGATACGGTAGCACTTAAAAAGACGGAACCTACTATGCCCAACCTCATCATAAAAAATTATGTTCGTGCCGATTCCATCAATTACGATAACTCATACATCTTTGGCGCGCCTTATTGCAATAGAAGAACCATTCGTGGCCAACTTCCGGTAGGCAGAAACTTTTTCAGGGTAAAAGGTTCAATGCCCGATCCGGCATTTATTGCAGCCTGGCAACTGGATTCCACCCTAAATTCAAACGGCATCAAAACAGGTAAAAAGCCCACTACCGTCAGGATGCTTAAGGAAAAAGGACACCCTGATTTTTCTCAGGTTACGCTCTTCGATACACTGTTCTCGCCTCCCCTATCTGAAATTATCACTCAAACAAACACCCACAGCATCAACCTTTTTGCAGAGCATTGTGCCCTTGCAGCAGGGATGACTTTGGGTGCAGCACCTCAAACGGAAACAGCCATGGATTCAATTGTCAGTTTTTGGGATAACAAGGGCATGAATATTCAGGGCATGCAACTTACCGATGGAAGCGGGTTGTCGCAATACGATGCAATTTCTCCCCGACAGATGGTTTTTATACTGTCTTACATGAAAAAACACAGCCGGTGGTTTAATGTTTTTTACAATTCCCTCGCCATCGGTGGCGAAACCGGTACACTGGAAGATATGTTTTACAACACTACTGCCCGGGGAAACATCCGCGCCAAAAGCGGCACCATCGACGGGGTTAAAGCCTATGCCGGCTATGTTACAACAAAGTCCGGCCGCGAAGTTGCCTTTTCCATGGTCGTTAATAATTTCAGTTGCTCCTCGCATGAAGCCAAATCTAAAATGGAATATTTAATGACAGCACTTTCAGCATTTAACCGATAACTTTACCTCACTCTACCCTAAGGGTTAACGGGTTTTAAGACCAACGAAGTGATTGGGGAAGGAATAGGTTTAATGATATAATGGTGTAATGATATAATGGTTTAATGATACAATGGTACAATGATATAATGGTACAATGATATAATGATACAATGATATAATGGTACAATGATATAATGGTACAATGATATAATGGTACAATG
>CAYVWX010000228.1:0-5220 GCA_964455635.1 uncultured Lentimicrobiaceae bacterium
CAATATCTATCTGGAGTCGGAGGCAACGGTAACCCTAGAGTCAACCTCCTCCGGTGATGCCTCGCTTATTGTTGCCGGCACCGTAAGCGGCAGCGGCTCCTTTGATGTTAAACGTCACATTGGCCTGACAAACAGTGATGCTCTGCACGGATGGCATTTTATCTCTTCACCGGTAACAAATCAGGCCATCAGCACCGAATTTGTTGATATCAACGCTTCACCCATAAGCAGTGATGTGGACTTTTATCGCTGGAGCGAAAAGGAGAACCTGTGGATTAACATTAAAAACAGCTCGGGGAGTTATAACCAAGGTACGGCAGGCACCAATTTCTCCAACGACGCTTCGCCTGCCTTTGAGGTTGACAGCGGATATTTAATTGCCTATTCCTCCGACCAGACAAAAACCTTTTCGGGAACCTTAAACAACAGCAGTGCTTCGGTATCGGGACTTTCAAAAGACAACGACGGCTGGCACCTATTGGGTAACCCCTTTCCCTGCGCTCTCTATTGGAACAAAACCACCGCCGACTGGAATTTATCAAACGTAAATAGCACAGCAAAAATTTGGGACGAAAGCAGTGCAAGCTATACTGATATAACAGCAGGTGGTACTTACGAAATTATTCCCGCCATGCAGGGATTTCTCGTACAAGCTAACGCTGCCGGCGCCTCATTAACCATTCCTTTGTCGGACAGAACCCACAGCTCAACGGCCTGGTACAAGGATGCCGGAACCAACAATATAATACTTACCGTTTACGACACCGAAGGCCATACGGCACAGGCGAGCATAGTCAGAATTGCAGAGGGTTCCACCGCCGGTTTCGACACACAATACGATTCGCATTTTCTTGCCGGTTATGCCCCCCGGTTTTATTCGGTTGTGGGACAGGAAAAACTCTCTACCAATACCATTCCCGATGTTTCGGCCATGCAAACCATTCCTTTTGATTTTATAAAAAATGCATCCGACACCTATTATATAGAGGCAGAAGGAATTGACAACCTTGTACCTGAACAGGATGTTTACCTCACCGACCTCAAAACCAATTACACACAAAAGTTAAACGACAATCCTGTTTACCATTTTACAGCCCAGGAGGGTGATGTGGCACAGCGTTTCGAGCTTCATTTTAGTGCCCTTGGTGTAAACCAGATAAATACTTTAAAATCGTTTAACATTTACAGCTGCAACAACCAAATTGTAGTACGTGCCAACAAACCGGCCGATGCCGTGGTTAATGTTTATAATATTACCGGACAGCTTATTACAAAGGCACAAATGACAGGTCAAACTGTTAAAACCATGGCGCTAAACGGTTTTACCGGAATAGCCATTGTGTCGGTAGTAAGTTCAAAAGGGACTCAAAATCAGAAAGTAATCATTCGATAATCTATAAAAACACATACCATCATGAAAAAACATATTTTAACACTTACCTTAACAGTTTTATTCAGTCTGTTTGCTTACAATGGTTTTAGTCAGGGCCCGCCACCGCCGCCATCGGGGGCAGGACATGGAGCTTCAGGCAACCAAACAGGCGGCAATGCACCCATTGGCAGCGGACTGGTAATTTTGCTGGGACTGGGAGCTGCCTACGGCGGAAAAAAACTTTACCGCTTTCACAAAGAAGATTTAGAAGCGTAACACCAATCGGATAAGTTGCCTGTAAAGTTTTTTACCGGCCGGGCAACTTATCTTTTCTTTTATCCACTTAAAATTCATCTCCTTAACTTATCAATAATTTATATTATGAAAAAACTTTACCCTTTTGTTAACCTTACGGCGATTATGCTGCTCACCCTGTTTATTGCAGGGCAGGCCGGAGCCGGTAACGTTACCTCGTATTCTTTTAACGGCTCCAACGAAAGCCTGTACATTTCCAATGCCTCTGGCCTAAATGTTACCGACCACTGGACTTTTGAAACCTGGATTTATGTAGATAATGTTAGCGGATTCGACGACATTATGTACCGCAGTGGCATTTTTAGTTTTCAGGTAAAAAACCCGTTGGGCAGCGGCGATTTTGCCGTGGACTTTTATAACAGAGATAACACAGAACAACTCTCAACCGATGCTTCGGAAGATTTAACCTTTAACACCTGGTATCATATTGCCGCCACCTGCGACGGCACTACGGCAAAATTGTATATTAATGCCACCGAGGTTGACAACGACAACAACATGTCAAACTGGACTTTGGTTACCAATACTTATAATCTGAATATTGGTGCCAGATATAGTGGCGGTTATGGTAACTATTATTCGGGGCAGGTAGATGAAATACGTATTTCGGACATTGCCCGTCCGGTAGCCGACATGCAAACCGATTACAGCCGCGAAGCTTACTATCCCGATGCCAACACCCTGCTGCTGATACATTTCGACGACGGTGCATCATTGCCCACCTATCTGTCGGGCTCGGGTTTTTCAGGAACCATGCACAATAATAATACGGGCACCTCGAACTATGTAAGCAGCACCCTTGGCGGAACGGTACAACTTTTGCGGCCTGCTTACAGCGCCAAAATTTCCGGCAACTGGAGCGACTCAACCACATGGCAATATTACAACGGCAGCACCACCGGCTGGGAAGACGCCCTTTTATCGCCCGATTTTTATGACGATTCCATCGCCATACCGTCCGGTTATGTGGTAACCATTGATGCCGATGTTTCCATTGACCAGACCGATGTAACTTCAGGCGGAAAACTAATTGTTGCCGATAGCATTACAGCCACTCTTAAAAATGGCTCGGGCATCGATTTAGATATTTACGGAACCATGGAAAAACGAGGCAGCTTAACCCGTTCTTCAGGCGCCGAAATTAGAGTTGAAAACGGTGGATTATATCAGCACAACAGCAATGCCGATGTTTCTACCGCTACCTGGGAAACCGGTTCAAACTGCGAAATTATCGGTGTGGGTAGCGACACAACCTTTCTGGAGCTGGGTAATACGGGCCAGAGTTTTTATAATTTTACGTGGAATGCACCTTCACAAACACGCAATGTGGGGTTGCAGGCACTTACTACCGTTTTGGGTGATTTTTCGGTGCGTAATTCAAACGGCAAGGATGTAAGGCTGGTAACATCGTCCACCGATAAATCCGTTTATGTACACGGCGATTTTAACATTACCGGCGGAAATTTGGAAATGACCAACGCTTCCGGAAACTGTTATCTGGTATGCTATAACGATTACACACAAACGGGGGGAACGGTTTCCGCTCCCGGTTCCGGAACAGGCTATCTGCGGTTCGGAACGCTGACAGGCAGCGGATTAAGTGGTTATTTTACACAAACCGGCGGTACTTTTACACCCGAAAATATACAGATTAACAAAAGTTACTTCCTCACCTTAAGCACCGACATGAACACCGGAACGGCACCTTTTATTGTAAAAGGTAAAATTACCATTCCCACCGGCCTTACTTTAACAGTAGGTTCATCGTTTACCGTTAATTCAACAAGCACCTATCAGGGGTCACTCATTAATCACGGCACCATAAACGGTGATGTGGATGCGCAGTGTTACCTTACTCCCGGACAGTGGCACAGCTTTTCCGCTCCTGTTGACAATCAAACTGCCAACGCGCTCTACCTCGGCGGCAGTCCCGATGTGTGGATAAAATCGTACAACGAAGCAAGCAACGATTATACATACGTTTCAAGCCTGTCCACCGATTTGGGAGACATGTACGGATGGATGGTTTGGGTAGGAGGAACCACGGCTCACACCTTTACCTTTAGCGGCCCTGTTAGAACGGGTACCGTTGGAAGCGATAACAATCTGGTTCGGTCAACCTCAGGGGACGATTACGGCTACAACTTTGTGGGAAATCCTTTTACTTCGGCCATCGACTGGAATGCCGCTTCGGGATGGACAAAAACCAACATTGATGGAACCATCTATGTTTATAACAATGGCAATTTTGCCACTTATAACGCCGGTAGCGGCGGCACCAACGGCGGCTCGGCACACATTGCCATGAATCAGGGATTTTTTGTACAGGTAACCGACGGCCACAGCAACGGAACACTGACCATGACTTCCGATGTTTGTGTTCACAGCGATACGGCCTTTATGAAAAACGGCAATGTTTCAAATCAACAAAAAATAAGATTACAGGTTTCAAACGGCGTACTTTCTGATGAAACTTTAATTTGTCTGAATGATGACGCTACCACAGGATGGGATAGTAATTTTGATGCCCACAAGCTCTTTAGTTTTAATCAGAACAGGCCTCAGATTTTTTCTGTTAATAATGGTAAAATGTCTATTAACGCCCTGCCTGCTAACGTGGAAACCATTCCGGTTGATGTAACAGGTAAAGCCGGCGATGCAATGACCATTTCATTAACCGAGGTTGGGGATATCGATCAGGTACTGCTTTACGACAATTATACACAACAGGCAACCGATCTGAAAAAATCGAATTACAGTTTTACTTATAATCCGTCGGTTACCGACCGGTTTGTTATTTCGTTTGTCATAACGGGTGTTTCGGAAAAACCTGCTGTTGAAAGTTCGTTTTTTGCCTATGCTGTAAACAACAAAATAAGGGTTGTTTTAAAACAGAGCAACGATGCTTCCATCACCGTTTACAATCTGCTAGGCCAACGCATAGCTTCGTTAAATGCACATCAAAAAGTTACCGAAATGGCCCTAAACCGAACGGGTTACTATTTGGTAACCGTGAACGATGGATTAACCGTTTCCTCAAAAAAAGTTTTTATTCAATAATTTAATACCCTGTACAGTTATGAAATATGCAAAATTTATAATAGCTCTTTTTCTTATTTTCACTTCATTTGTAGGCTTTTCGCAAGTTAAAGAACCGGGAGATCCGGGTGGTACTCCGTCGGGAGAACCGCCGTTGGGCGGGGGCGCCCCCATTGGCAGCGGTACCGTATTGTTACTGGCACTGGGCACGCTATACGGAGCCTGCAAGTTGATGCCTGCAAAGCAGAAAGAAAAACCTGAAATAGGTTAATAGATATAGTGTAGTTTTTTCATTTAAAAAGTCGGCGTTTGTTTAAATGCCGGCTTTTTTATTGTCAGCTTAGCAAGGCGACTGTGTCAGCCTCTTACGCCATTCTGTACGGTGCGCAGGCAAGTGAGGAATCTGTAATGGACATTGTAACCACAAAAAACAATGATAAAACCGGAATTCTTTTTTTTCATCGGATTTAGCGGATTTAACGGATTTTTTATGG
>CAYVWX010000229.1:0-2994 GCA_964455635.1 uncultured Lentimicrobiaceae bacterium
GGGAATTTTTATATCATGGAAAGTTGACGACCTGCCCAAAGAGTTCTTTATTTCGCTAATAGTACTGGCGTCCGGCGTTTTCGGCTTCTTTATTACGGTAGATATGTTTACCATGTTTGTGTTTTACGAAATTGCCGTTATTCCCATGTATTTGTTAATAGGTATTTGGGGCTCGGGCCCGCGCGAATATGCAGCCATGAAACTTACACTAATGCTAATGGGTGCTTCGGCTATTTTGCTTATCGGAATATTGGGGTTGTATTTCCATTCGGCACCTAACGGAGGCCCGCATACGTTCAATATTTTTGAAATAGCAAAATTAAACCTGCCGGTAAGTATGCAGCGTGTATTCTTTCCCTTTGTTTTTGTGGGATTTGGTGTTATCGGTGCCCTGTTTCCGTTTCATACCTGGTCGCCCGATGGTCACGCTTCGGCACCTACAGCAGTTTCCATGCTCCATGCCGGCGTTTTGATGAAACTGGGTGGTTACGGTATTTTCAGAATTGCCATGTTTTTAATGCCTGAAGGAACTCATTTTTGGGCAAACTTTTTTATTGTGCTGGCAACCATCGGGGTAGTGTATGGGGCTTATGCAGCCATTAAACAAACCGACTTAAAATATATCAATGCTTACTCTTCGGTGAGCCATTTGGGACTGGTGCTGCTGGGTTTGCTTATGATAAATCAGGTTGCCTGGAAAGGTGCCATGATTCAATCGTTGTCGCATGGCTTTATAACAGCCCTGTTTTTTGCCATGATAGGTATTATTTACGGACGAACCCATACGCGTATTATCTCGAAAATGAGTGGACTGCTGGTTTTTATTCCGGTAATCGGGGTTATTTATGTTTTGGCGGGTCTTGCCAACCTCGGCCTTCCCGGCTTTAGTGGTTTTGTGGCTGAAATGAACATCTTTGTAGGTGCTTTTCAACATGCCGATATGTTTCACCGGATTGTTACTGTTTTGGCTGCCTCATCCATTGTTGTAACAGCTGTTTACATACTGCGATTGGTGGGAAAGATTTTAATGGGGCCCCCCATGGAAGAGTATGCCAACCTGCCGGGGATAACCTGGTACGAAAAAACAGGAACTTTTATTTTGTTGTTTTTTATCACCCTGATAGGTACAATGCCCTTGTGGTTCGGCAATATATTGAGCGAAAGCATCAAACCGTTTATTGAAAGGTTATAATAAAATACGTTAAAAAATGAATTGGAACCAAATAGCGTTAATGCAAAACGAAATCGTTTTAACCATAGTAATTCTGCTGATGTTGATAAGCGATTTGATGGTAAAAAAAGAGAACAAAAAGGCTTTGAGCATCATTGCCATCATTTTGTTTGGTATTGAAACCGTTACGGGCTTTTTGCCTATTCCGTCAGGCGAGCTTTTCGGAGGAATGTTTAAAACTTCGCCTCTGATTTCGGGCTTTAAAAGTATTTTAAATGTTGGTGTACTGCTTATTGTTTTGCAATCGGCTTCATGGTTGCAATCTAAAGCAAATGATATTTTATCAAAAAGTGGCGAATATTACGCTGTATTGTTTTCGTCGGTGCTGGGCATCTACTTTATGCTTTCAGCCGGACACTTTTTAATTTTATACATCGGTCTTGAGCTTTCCGTATTGCCCGTTTCGGCATTGGCAGCCTACGAATTGTATAATCGTAAATCATCCGAAGCAGCCATAAAACTTATCTTGTCGGCAGCGGTATCATCGGCCATATTTCTGTTTGGTATCTCGCTGCTTTATGCGGTGGGTGGCAGCCTTTATTTTGATAAGTTAACAGGTAGCTTTACCGTTTCTTACCTTTCCGTTTTAGGGCTTGTATTTGTTTTTGCCGGCTTAGGATTTAAAATTTCGTTGGTTCCGTTTCATTTTTGGACTGCCGATGTTTACGAAGGAGCTCCCACACCTGTTTCCAATTATTTGTCGGTTATATCGAAGGCCGGTGCAGTATTTATTTTAATGATTTTGCTGTTTATAGTACTACGTACCATGCAGGAAATCTGGATTTACCTTGTTTATGGTATTACCGTGCTAACCATGTTTATTGGTAACTTTTTTGCCTTACGGCAGAAAAATCTGAAACGTTTTTTGGCCTATTCATCCATTGCACAGGCAGGTTTTATTTTAATGGCCATGGTTTCGGCCGACCATTACGGCGTGGCCAGCATTGTGTACTTTTTGGCAATTTATGTTTTTTCAAACATCGGCGCTTTCGGCGTTGTTGAAGCGGTTGCCACATATAGCGGAAAAGAGAGTATTGACGATTACGCCGGTTTGTACCGCACCAACCCCATGCTGAGCCTGGTAATGATGCTTTCACTTTTTTCGCTGGCAGGTATTCCTCCGTTGGCCGGATTTTTCGGTAAGTTCTTTTTATACACCTCGGCAGCAAGTAAAGGCTTTTATGTGCTGGTATTTATTGCAGTGGTAAATGTTACCATCTCGTTGTACTATTACCTGTTGGTTATCAAAAGTTCGTTTCTGCAAAAAAGCGATAACCCGATTCCCTATTTCAAAAGCGACGTTTACATGAAAGTATCGCTGTTTATTGTTGCCGTTACGTTGCTGGGACTTGGGTTGTACAGTCCGTTTTACGATTATATTCATTCAATAAGTAACATTATTAATTTCTAAGGTTATGACATTTCAGGGAAAACACGATTTTGGCGAAATTAATGGCACACGGGTTACCTTTATCGAAAAAGGAGTTGACGAAAACCGTATGAAGTTTTTAAAAGCCCTGCTTGAACACAATGGATATAATGTTTTTATTGAAGAAATTGCTCCTGCAGATGAAAACGGCAAAAAGACTTATACACTCGGTGTTGACGATATTATTTTTAATCCGGTAATATGGGTTTACGAACGCCGCCTGAAAACATTAGACGGACGAATTGTATCGCCTGCCTATTGGGAGCAAAAATCAGAAGATGCTAACCCTCAGTATTGGGATGTTAAGTGATGTTTATAGTTTGAAGTGCCTAAA
>CAYVWX010000229.1:3094-5187 GCA_964455635.1 uncultured Lentimicrobiaceae bacterium
AGTAGTTAAACGAGCTTGTTAAAATAAAATATCAAATTCAGAAATCATTCACGAATAGTTCCGTGCTTAACAATATCCGAAAAGCAGGATTTTGGAATTAGGCCAATGATTATTTCTGCATTACTTTTTTTGTCCTGAAGCATTCCCTTTTTCCTTCTTTTGTATCTTAGCATTTTTTACAAGGTAATGAGTAAACAACAATTTTCCAGAAGAGTTTTTTTTAAAGGAGCGGCAGCATCAGTTGCTTTGGTGGTATTTGCTGTGTGGGATAAGATGATTAAAACGGATATGCTTACCAATGGTAAAAAAACCACTGTTATTCCTTTTAATCCTAACAAAGAGGTTACATTTAACGGAAACTATATCGTTACCAATCTCCACAAAAAAACAAAAGTTTATTCAGCGCACTGTACCCATTTGGGATGTGTTATTAGCGAATTTAATGACGGAAAATTTGTGTGTCCCTGTCACGGTTCCCGGTTTTCAATTGACGGAGATGCTGTAAAAGGGCCTGCTTATAAACCCTTGAAACAGCTTGCCTTTAAGGTGGATCGTAAAAAAAACATCATTATCATTGAAGATTAGAAATCTTGAAAAAAATAAAGCAATATTTAAATGAAACAACGTTCGGGCAATGGAGCCTGGCCATGTTTGCTGTGGCGCTGTTTTCGGGTATTGTATTAATGATTCCTTTTGATGTTGACCACCCTTACCGGTCGGTTTCGCAAATGTTAATTGTAAACCCTTACGCTTCGTGGGTTAGAAATATTCATTATTGGAGTTCCCAGGTATTTTTGGGGTTGTTGCTGTTGCACTTGTATGAGCATTTCAGATTGAAAAAACCAATCAGGTTAAAGCGGGCAGTTTGGTTTAGGTTAACAGCCGGCTTAACAATTGTTTTTATGCTGATGTTTACCGGGTTTTTACTTCGGGGTGATGCCGATACGCTGCAGGCGAGACAAATTGTTGAAAACCTTACGGGCAAAATACCGCTCTTCGGTAACCTGCTCACCTACTCCCTGTTTGGAAAACAAGGCAGTTTTCAACTTATCTATTTTAATCATATTGCCACCTTTACAATAATTTCGCTCTATTTAATTTTTGAACACAGCCGGAAAATAATGGCTGAAAAGAAAACTTTTTTGTTGGCTGTTACTCTGATTTTTTTTATTTCATTTTTTATCAGTGCACCTTTGCACGACAATGTTCATCCCACTGTAAAAGGGCCGTGGTATTTTCTCGGATTGCAGGATTTGTTACACTGGTTTAGTCATCCGCAATGGCTCCTGATAATTGTGACGGCGGTTTTGATGCTTGTTTATCTGGCCGGTTTAAAGCGCTATGGCATCTATTTTTCGTCGCGCAGGATTTTACTGATTCTGTCGTTTGTTTATATCTTGTTAACCCTCGACGGGCTCTTTCTCAGAGGCGAAAACTGGAGTCCGGTTTATCCCTGGCAAAAAAACTACAGCTATCAGGTTTTTGAAGCTTATCATTTTAGCAAACCCGATTTTTCTTCGGACAGGTACGCCGGAAAAGTAGCTGCCACACCAATCATAAATGGCCGGAACGAAAGCTGCATGATATGCCACGATAAAACAGAAGGGTTCACCGTTTCGCATAATCCTCAAAACATGGGATGTTTCTCCTGCCATGGCGGCAATCCTCTTTCCATGAACAAACAGGAAGCTCACAAAAGCATGGTGTTAATTCCCGGAAACCTGTCGAACGCCCGCCGTTCGTGCGGTACTGCCAACTGTCATCCGGATATTGTATCCAGAGTTCCTAAAGGATTGATGGCTACCCTGTCGGGGATGGTAAATGTTGACCGGTATGTTTTTAATGAACAGGATACCCCTGACGGAGAAGCTGCTTTGGCGGATTTACATCATTCACCGGCCGACGAGCACCTTAAAAATTTGTGTGTGCGCTGTCATTTGGGAAACAAAAAGATGTTGCCCGGCCCCATTTCTGAAGAAAGCAGAGGCGGTGGCTGTCTGGCCTGTCATTTAAACTATGGAAAAAAGTCGTTAACGGCGCTCCGAACATACCTTAAACTACCTCGCGACACTGCCTTGTTAAAGTTCCACCCG
>CAYVWX010000230.1:0-5174 GCA_964455635.1 uncultured Lentimicrobiaceae bacterium
ACCATAAACATATAAACGATTAACATAACCCAACGATATCTGTAAACCTTAAACTGTGTTGTTTCCATAAATACTGCATTAAATTTTGTTTTCCACAACAAACGTAATTAATTTTTAGCGACTTACCATAACGCGCAACAAATTATTACTACCCGCCAACCTTAATTAGTGTTTCTTAGAAAACTGTGAATTTTTGTAGTGGCTTATAAAAAGCATCAGAAACAAGGCTTGCTAAATGCTGAATATCAAAAAGTTTACCCTTGTAAATGTTTGATTTATGCATAAGCAAAGTTATTGGCATTTTCATAGAGGGGCCGGATAACCCGTTTGAAGCGTTTATAGTAACTATTCTCAATATAGCAGTCGCTAGCCGGAAAACAACATCACAACTAATACAGCCCTAATAATGCCAACCTTAAAAAACACAGCAAACAAACCCGGATGGTACTAAAATCTTACAAATTGAACTTAAAATAGTATAACATAACTTCGATACTTTTGTGGTTTATTTGCATTTTCGTAGTAACAGCAAAATATAATAGTGTAAAAAAAGTTTTCTTTTTTGAATAAATATCCTATTAGTTTTGTCAAACCTTATTTAAAACAAAAATTCGTTTGAAAACATTTATTAAAATAGTTATTGTAATTGTATTGTATGCAACGGCTACAAACAGCATGGCACAAAACAACCTGCTTATTAACACGCTCGATTCGGCAAAAAGCCTCCGAAACAGCGGCAACTACGGGCAGGCAATTAAATTAATGAAGGAGTTTAATGCTCAATATCCCGACAACTACTGGCTTTTACAGCTGTACGCCGAAACTCTTTTCTGGATGAAAGAGTATAACAAAGCCGATAACATGTACCGGCATGCCATACGAATCTATCCCGACAATTATGAAATAAAATACGAATATGCTCTGTTTTTATACGACAGAGGCAATTACCGGCAAGCACACGAGCTACTTTTACTGTACAATCAAAAATATCCCGACATAGCAGGAGTGCAATCACTTCTCGGCATTACAAGCTACTATTTGGGTAACTTTAAACAAGCAGATGCTTATCTTGAGTCATCCCTAAAAAAGAACCCGAGCGATAAAAAAACAAAACAAATATACGCCGAAGTGTCTCACATTGTAAAACCGTGGTTAAAAGGAAGTTTTTCATACAATAAAGATTCACAACCCATGAGCCAATGGTCTCCTGCCCTTTCGGGCGGATGGTATCAATCGCATAATTTAAACCTGTCGTTCGATTTTTACTATCAACATTTTTCGGCCGACAGCATTATTTCACCCATGTCGGGGTTTAGTGTTCAAAATAGCTTTATCGTACCCAAAGCGGGATTTAAAGCGATTGGCGGCATTGGCATTTTTTACACCGCCATCAACAACACACCAAAATTAACCTGGCATTTTCAAATGGATAAAACACTGACAAAAAACCTGCATTTAAAAGCCGGTGGCGAACATCTGCCCTATACCTATACCATCGCAAGTGTTAACAAACCTTTTCTGCGAAACAGATATAACCTATCCCTGTCGTGGGAAACAAAAAACAACCTGAATGCCAATATTGGTTACATTGGAGAGTTTTTTCCCGACACCAACAATGTGCAAACAGCTTATGCCTGGGTGCTGAGCCCGACCCTTAAATTTTCAATATTCCGAATCAACATAGGTTATGCCTTTAACTATTCAAATGCGAAACAAAGCAGGTTTACTTCAACACAACCGCTCGACGATATTTTAACAAATTATGACTCAACCAAACAAATTACAGGTATTTACGACCCCTATTTTACACCCGACAATCAGTTTTCAAACTCGTTACTTGCCAATGTCTTTCTGAATTTTTCAAAAACCACGAGCCTCAAATTTCATGCTTCGGTGGGTATTTTTTCACGAGCAATGAACCCTTATCTTTACCTTGATAAACAAAATGGAAAAACCATCATTAACAGAGGATTTTATCAGGAAAAGTTTACTCCGTTAGATATTGGCTTCGACCTGAACGCCGAGGTAACAGACAATTTAACGCTTAATCTCTCATATCAGTATCTACAAACGTTTTACTACAACACAAACAATTTTAACATAGGGTTGAAAATTTATTTTTAATATGTTGCGTAAAAAAGATAAAGATTTTTGGAAATACAGAGAAGCCCGTCCTGTTAGAAACATCGACAGGTTTATTTACCTTATGTTGTTTGTGGCCGGAGTATTAAGCATTATTCGTTTTGCCGACTGGTGGTTTAGGGCCGAGCATGTTGAATCGCTGCCATTGTTTGTTTTGCTGTCGTTGATAACCTGGTATGGCATCACGCGTATATTTTTAATTTGGCTAAATTATCTAAGGGTAAAAAAACCGGATTTTATTCCTGCTGAAGAAGGGTTGAAAGTAGCTATTTTCACCACCAGTTCCCCCGGTGAACCGTTAAGTATGTTCGATAAAACACTGGAAGCCTGTGCCAACATAACCTATCCGCACACAACTTATTTGCTCGACGATACACAAGACCCCGAATTTAAAAAGGTAGCTGAAAAACACGGCGCGGTATGGTTAAACCTGGTAGGCCTTCCGGGTGCCAAAGCCGGAAAAGTAAATGCCGCACTAAAAATGATTGACGAAGATTTTGTGTTAATTATGGACCCCGATCATATTCCTTTCCCAAATTTTTTAGACAAAGTTTTAGGATATTTTAAGGATGAAAAGATAGGATTTGTACAGGTGGCACAAACCTATTACAATCAATACAGATCGTTTACTGCCAAAGGTGCCGCCGAACAAACTTATACTTTTTACGGCCCTACCTTAATGGGATTATTTGGTTATGGATCGAGCGTAGCCATTGGGGCCAACTGTACTTTTCGGAAAAAAGCGCTGGAATCGATTGGAGGCCATGGTATTGGACTGGCCGAAGACCTGATTACTTCCGTTCGGCTTCATGCCAAAGGCTGGAAATCGGTTTTTACTCCCATTGTGGTGAGTCGCGGACTTGTTCCCGAAGACTTCGGCTCGTTTTGTAAACAACAGCTAAAATGGTCAAGAGGTGTTTTTGAAGTGCTATTTACCGAAATACCACAAAATTTTAAAGGGCTTAACTTTTGGCAACGGGTTTCGTATTTGGCCATCAGCACCTATTATTTAGTGGGACTTACCAGCTTTTTATATTTTACCATTCCGTTTCTCTATTTCTGGCTCGGCATATTACCTGCCAATATGAACTTTGGTGAATTTATTATTAAAGGAGCCCCCATTGCCATTATTGCCATTGCCATTTATCTTTTTGTACAACGATGGCTGTCGCATCCCGATGCGGAAAGAGGGTTCCACTGGAGAGGAATGATTTTAAAAACAGCCACCTGGCCCGTATTTCTTTTAGGCAGTCTGCTGGCACTGGTTAATGCCGATATTCCCTATATTCCTACTGCAAAAAAAGCTGTTAAAGGGTTAAGTCCTTACACCCGCCCGTTAATTATACATGTGGTTGCATTTATCCTGACCCTTGTGTATGTAATTTACCAACGCTTAACAACTGTTTCGGAAGGGGTACTTACATTAACCAGCGATCAGGTGTGGGGTATGTTTGCTTTTGCCGGCGTTTCGGTAATATTGGTTATAGGCGGTATTTTTGCCGCTTACGAATCGAAAAACCTTCCCGAAGACGAACCGTGGCAAAAAGTTGATTTGAATAAATTGAAAAATAAAGTTAAAAACATATGAAAAAAACAGCCTATAGATTTGCCTTTACAACAGGTGCCGTTATATTCGGCATCCTGCTTATTTTAGTTTTTACCTTTCTCGGTAAAAAAAGCACAGGGCCATTGGAAGATATGTTTACTGAAATGGGTAGCGCCGTTACCGATCTCGAAAACAGCATTCTTTTAAGCAACCGCGAACCGGTTCGATCAAAAAAATTAAACTGGTTTAATACCTACCGCAACAATAAAAAGCTGATTGACACACCGGATACGGTTTTATTGGGTATATACGACAACCATTATAAAAAGTCGTTCGACCATATTCTTTCGTTGGAAAAGAGTTTTGATTTTGCACTTCCATTTATCCAGCTTTATACCGCCTGGGGCGATAAAACCGAAGAACATTTTCCCGTAAAATATGCCAAGGCCATCTATAATTTAGGGTCAACACCGTTTATTACCTGGGAACCCTGGCTAAACGATTTCGACAGAGAAGAACACAACCTGCCACACAAGGATGACCCTAACAAAAACGGGCTTAAAGATGTGGTTAACGGCGATTACGATTACTACATTAACCGGTGGGCAGCCGATGTAAAAAACTTTGGAAAAATTGTTTTTATACGATTAGGCCACGAAATGAACGACCCGTATCGTTATCCCTGGGGCCCTCAAAACAACAACCCTCAGGAGTTTATTAACTTTTGGAGATATGTGGTAAATAAATTTAAAGAACAAGGTGTAAAAAATGTTGTTTGGGTTTGGTCGCCACACCCTGCATATTTAATGTACAACGAGTATTATCCCGGCGACGAGTATGTTGACTGGGTTGGTGTGGGTGCACTAAACTACGGAACTGTTGCTTTATGGTCGAAATGGTGGTCGTTTGGCGAAATATTCGGCGATTACTACGATAGGCTGGCAGCGTTTAACAAACCCATTATTGTAACCGAGTTCGGGAGTCTCGCCGTAGGAGGCGAGCGCGACCAATGGTACTATAATGCACTTTCTAACCTTCCCAAAAAGTATCCGGCGTTAAAAGCGGTTATGTTTTATAACAACGACAACGACAATACTACCCTCAGCAAATCGTTGGTATGGAGTTTAAACAGCGACACTTTATCTGTTAAAGCTGTTAAAAAAGCAATAACTACCTGGTAATAATTACCAAAATCAAAATACCGGAAATTTTGGATTTTAGGGTTTTAGGTAGTTGTTAACGATAGGCAATAATTTGGTGTAGCCTGTGTAAAAAACGACTAACTCATTTTGCCGATATACAATACATTGCTGTTGTCATCCTTTAGAATTTCCATTTCTGAAAAAAACAATCTGATCTCTTAGCAAAAGTGTCCTTGAACATACCTATAATCGCTACATTTTAAAAACTGAAGCAATTGAACAGCAGTAAGAATCGCAGGTTTATCTCTTCAACAAACTCCGTGAAATAATTATTTTTTGAACTT
>CAYVWX010000231.1:0-5125 GCA_964455635.1 uncultured Lentimicrobiaceae bacterium
TATGTTTTGTCATGATTTTCGGCTTCGCCATCGAAAATCACGCCAAAACGGGTAATGTGTTTCTTTTATACCTCGGGTTAACACCCGAGGCTATAAATATTCCGTTCCTAACGGAGCTTTTTAATCATGATGCTGTGTGCCGAATTTTCGACATGGATGTTTCATCGGTTTATTATTTTGTTTACCCTGTAAAATTTGAAATTATTCCACAGAATGAATTTGATAATTTGATTTTTATTTTGTCTCTGAACACTTTCACCAAAAATCTGCGGGTTTTTCAGAGTCTTTAATTTTTTTAAGTTGATTTTCCGAAAGCTCATCAAAGCCTGTAGCATTATATTTTCTCTCAATCAATTATTTAATGGTAAGTAAAAACTCATTGTCATCAATGTTTTCGATACCTTCGTGAAGTTTGCTTTTTATATCTTCTGTACTCGTTTTTTTAATTTTTACCAAAGTTACAAATTAATTTGACAAGGTATTTTTGTATTTATCATCCAAATATTATCAACCGTTTGTTAATCACAGGCGTTTTCAGGTAATGACAATGAATTGTGCTGCTATGTTGCAAAGATGCAGCAACAAGTTTAGGGTTTGTCGAGAAATAAAATGTTCGGAATTTTAAATGATATTTAGTGTGATGGAAAAGCGAAAATACAGACATAGCCACAGCTGCAGCGAGGCTATTTAGCTAAGTAAGCATGCAAAAAACATGCGACTCTTACCCCTTTTATTATTTTTGCTTTTTCTATGGGTAATCGAATTATGTTAATGGTGAAAATATGAAACAACGTGTTTTATTTGTATGTCTCGGCAATATTTGCCGGTCGCCAAGTGCCGAAGCTGTTTTTAAAGGGTTGGTAAACAGCAAAGGCGAAAGTCGTTTTTTTGAGATTGATTCTGCCGGAACCGCCGATTATCATCAGGGTGAACCCGCCGATGCACGTATGCAAACGCATGCCGTTAAACGCGGTTATAACCTGACCTCCGTTTCAAGGCCTTTCGACCCTTTTACCGACTGGGACAAATTTGATTTTATTGTGGCCATGGACAACAGTAATTTAAATAATCTAAAACAAATGGCCAGAAACAGCGAAGATTTAAAAAAGCTGTTTAAAATGACTGATTTTTCAAAACACTTTGGATATCAGGAAGTCCCCGATCCATATTATGGTGGTTCGCAAGGATTTGAATTGGTGCTTGACCTTTTGGAAGATGCCGGTGCCGGTTTGTATGAGTTTATGAAAGATCAAAAAAACAAGCAGCCTTAAGAAAGAAGGTGCGATAAATTAATCAGGATAACTTGTTGAGAGTTGGGAGTTGGGAGTTAGGAGTTGAGAGTTAAGAGTTGAAAAAAATTACCAGTTTATATAATGAATGGTAAAATGGGTTGACTGATAAGACTCGATGATTTGGTTTCTGGATTCTTTGGCTTCTTTATAGGTTTCAAAACCGTTTGAAATCCGGTGTCCTCTGTCGGTTTTAGGCCAGTTGGGAACCTTTTTTAACAACAAATCGTTGAACTTATAGGTCAGGTGGTACTTTTTATACTCTTTGTGGATGTTGCTGATGTACATGTGATAGGCTTTGTTATTACCTCCGGAAGGGTCGCAGTAACACGAAGAAAACACATAATAATAGTAGGGCCCCAGGTTAACATAGGGAGTAACAGCTTCGTTAAAAATGCTTGAAACAACTTCCTTTTTTATAACCGGATTGATGTTGTTTTTGTAAACGTTTGCTATAAAATCGTTACAAATGGTAATGCCGGCAATTAGCAAATCATAATCACCGTCACCATCGTAATCGCCCCATTTAACTATTCCTGATGCCACACCAGGCAATCCGGCATAAATATTTTTAAACCTGAACGCTCCCAGATTTTCATAAACATAAGTATAAGATCGTTCCAGCGATTCGCCGGCCATAACAATGTCAAGATCGCCGTCGTGGTCGTAATCGGCTAAATCGATATAGCACCCTTTAAGTCCTCTGATGGTTGTTGGAATTTCTTTAAAAAAACCATTTTCGTTGCTGTAAATTCTACACGACGGATAGCCGTATTCGTCTTCACCGCTGACAATAAAATCCAAATCGCCGTCGCTGTCCAAATCGCCCCATTTAGCGTAACTGTGCTTTAGTGCTAAAAAATCCTGTTTTAACCTAATATATTTACGCTGATAATATTTATATACGGCAGTGTAAGGATGGCCACCCACATCGCCGGTAATTAGTATGTCTAACCTGCCGTCGCCATCGTAATCGCCCCAGTCGGCATTACCGTAATAAACGCCGGGGACTCCTGAAACAAGTTCATCAAAAACTCCGTTGTTGTTTTGATAAATAATGGTTGTAAGCTTGTTGTTGGCATCTTTTCCGGTTGCCAGAATATCCTGATCTTTATCGTTATCAAAATCACCCCAAACCACCGAGCCGTTGGTAACCGGGTTAAACATCTGATTATCCAACTTATAACGATAAGCACCGAGGTTATTGTACAAACGCATCACCGGCGTATTGTATTGGGTTAAACCCGTTACAACAATATCCTTGTCGCCATCGCCGTCGTAATCGGCCGAAGCCGAAGCCCCGTTATATATTGCAGGCAACGTTGATTTGGTATAAACAAAGTGATTGGCATCTTTGTATTTGTTAACCTGACTTACCACGAAATGTTTGTTGTTAAGAAAATACTCGCCACTTACCCAAACTCCCATGTGTTTGCTGTGTGCCACATCAAGCCATTGGGCAACAGGAGTCATCACACCTTTCAGGTTTGTTTTAACTTTAACCAATGTTTGACTTTGTGCTAATGTTAGCAGCGACAACAAAAAAACTGAAAGAATGGCTTTTTTCATAAACAGTGAAAACGGTTTTCAGGCATAAAAATAGTAATTTGAAGCCTACAATTACAAATTGTCCTTAAAATACGTTGTAATTTTATTGTAAAGGTGTACGCGGTCTCTTCCGCGAACATTATGCTGATGCCCGGGATAAACAAAATAATCCATCTGTTTTCCGTGTTTTATGGCGGCCTGTAAAAACAGCAGGCTTTGTTGCCAAACCACAGTGGGATCCATGGTTCCGTGAATCACCAGCAGCTTTCCTTTCAGGTTATCGACATAATTTAAAAGGCTTGCATTTTTATAACCTTCGGGATTTGTTTGAGGCGTATCCATGTATCGTTCGCCATACATCACCTCGTAATATTTCCAATCGATAACAGGCCCGCCGGCAACAGCCACTTTAAATACGCCCGGGTTTTTAAGTTTTAACGAAATGGTCATAAAACCTCCGTAGCTCCATCCGTCAACCCCAATGCGTGTTGAATCGATATAAGGAAGCGATTTCAAATAATGAACGCCGGCCATTTGATCTTTAACTTCAAGGGTTCCCAAATTTCTGAATATTGCCTGCTCAAAATCGCGTCCACGGTTTGCCGAACCACGGTTGTCGAGGGTAAAAATTACAAACCCCTGTTGTGCCAGATAGTTTAAAAACAGACCTGCCCCTCCCAACCACGAGTCGGTAATAAGTTGTGCATGAGGGCCTCCGTAAACATATACAATGGCCGGATATTTTTTGGCAGAATCGAAATCGGGAGGCGTGATAAGGCGACAATACAGCTTGGGAGTATCTTTTGGCTGAATGGTAAATATTTTGGTATTGCCCAGATTATAATCTTTTAACGGCTGATTATTTTTTTTGATGACCCGTATTATTTTACCCTTTCGGTTTACCAGGTTGTATTGACGGGCTGTTTCGGTGTTGGAAAAGATATCGATAATATATTTTCCGTCGTAACTGACCAAACCGGTGTGGGTTCCATGCTCGGGCGAAATACGGGTAACAGCACCTCCGCTAAGGCTTACACTGTAAATATTTTGTTGCAGCGGACTCTCTTTGGTGGCATTAAAAAATATTTTGTCCTTGCCAAAAAAGCCTATAAAATTGGTAACAACCCAATTGCCGCGGGTTAACTGCCGCAACAGCTTACCGTTGGTGTTGTATAAATAAAGGTGGTCGTAACCATCGCGTTCGCTAAACCAAACAAATTCACCGGCATTGTCGGGATTAAAATAAAGAGGGTGTTCGGGTTCAACATATTTTGGATTTTTTTCTTCAAAAAGAGTGTTTACCTTATCCCCCGAAACAACATCGTATTTATTTAATTTTAAATGATTTTGATCGCGGTTTAAAATGGCAATGTAAATATATTTTCCCGAAGGATCCCAGGTTACCGAAGTAAGATAATGGTCTTTAGGTTCACCGGTTTTTAAAAACACCGTATTACCTGTTTCCGGATTAAATACGCCCAGTGTAACCTGATGGCTGGTTTGGCCTGCCATGGGATATTTGGTGGTTTCTACCGTTGCAATACGTGTGTCGATATTAACTAAAGGATAATCGGCAACCATGGTTTCGTCTTTGCGGTAAAAAGCCAGTGTTTTGCCGTCGGGCGACCAAAATGTTCCGGTGTTAATGCCAAACTCAACACGGTGTACCGTTTGTCCGTTTACAATGCCCGGATTTTTGTCTCGGGTTACCTGTACCGTTTTTCCGTTTATGGCAACAAAAAGATTGTTTTTAATGGTGTAAGCAATAAACTTACTTTTTTTGTTAAAATCAACGTTTTCGGCACTGTCGGGAAGCGTGGCAAAATTTTGTAAGATATGTGTTTCAGTGTTGTAATCGAACCATTGATTTTTAGAAACAAAAACCACCTCTTTTGGGTTTAAAAACGAAATCCGCGGAAGTCTTTTAAGCGAATCAAAATTATTTTCGGCCATCTTTTCATTCAGGTTGTCCAGTGTTATAAGTACTGTTTCGCTACCTCCTTTGGCCGATACTTTATACAAATTATTTTTTTGGGCATATACGTAGTAATGGCTTTCGGGTATCCATTTAAGTTGGGATACCCGTACCGGATAGATGGCCGCATTCATATAATTTGCATCTTCGGCGGTAAGCATTTTTTGTTGTGCCAAACCGGCAGAGCCCATTAAAATGGCAAGCGATAAAAGAACGATTCCTGATATTTTTTTCATGTGTTTATATTTTTGTAATTACTTGATATACTACACTTTTGTTTTGTCATGATTTTTGCTTGCCATGCGGCAAAAAT
>CAYVWX010000232.1:0-5081 GCA_964455635.1 uncultured Lentimicrobiaceae bacterium
TTTTTATTGGAAAAAAAATTTTAGGAAAAAACAATAAAAAAAAACACGAAAAGAAACAAATTAAAAAAAAAAAAAAAGACGGCTGACAGCTGACACTTTCAGCAACTCCGTGTTTCAAAATAAGAAACAACCTGAAAATACGGAAACGGATGAACCGGAGGACAAAGGGTCAGACAAAAGAGTAATTGAGCATAAAGAAAAGGATATAAAAATGGACAATTTATTAAACAGTTCAAATCTGTTGGGTTTACTTGAAAAATGGAAAATTCACCTGTTGGTAATTGTTGTAGTAGCGGCCATATTAGGTACAATTTTTTCGGGCCCGGCATTTATTACACCACTTTATAAATCGCATGCTGTAGCCTATCCGGCTAACATCGATTCCTATTCGGAAGAGAGCAATACGGAACAAATGCTGCAGATTTTAAACTCACAGGATATTACCGACAGCATAATTCTGGATTTTGATTTGGGAAACCACTATAACATTAATAAATCGTATAAGTACTACCAAACAGCTCTGCTAAATCAATACCACGACAGGGTAAAAATAAGCAAAACACCCTATGAATCGGTAATGATTGAAGTGGAAGATTCGGATCCGGTTATTGCCAAAAAGATGGTTGATAAAATATTGCACCTGTACGATTGGAAAGTAGCCAGTTTACACAAATCGAAATATGCCGAAGTTGTTAAGATGTATAAAGACGGTTTGGCACGCAAGCGCCACGATATGGACTCGCTAAAAGCCATATTAACCCATCTTGGTACCGACAAGGGCATTTTTCAATACGAATATCAATCGCAGGAAATAACCAAAGGATATCTCGGAACCATTGGCGGAGGAAAATCGAACATTGATAAAAAAGAATCGAAGCGGCTTTTTAAAAACATGGGCGAAAACAGCGGACAGCTTATTGAAGTTGCCGAGATGTTGCGGAACGAAGCCATTGTTTATGTTGAAACAAAAAAGGATTTGGAGCTGGCTGAAAGGTTTTTATATTCGCACATGACTTATTCAAACATCATAACACATCCGTTTGTGGCCGATAAAAAGAGCTTCCCCATCAGGTGGCTTGTTGTTGCAATGGTTACCCTTGCCGCCTTTATTTTTGCCTTTTTTGTTATCATTTTCATCGAATCGAAGAGAACCAAAAACGCTTAGTACTTATTTTGTTAAAAAGAACGAAAATAGTTTGGGTTTACGCTCTTACAGTTATTTTTTTAGCTGTAAACTTTTATCTTGTAATTAACAAAGATATCTATTGGTTCTTTTTATTGCCGGTAGCCCTGGTGGTACTTTACTATTATCTTGTTTCGTTAGATAAAATTTTACTGTTAATTACCTTTTTTACTCCACTGGCAGTAAACATCCGCGATCTTGATATGGGGCTGGGGGTATCGCTGCCCACCGAGCCGTTGATGTTTGGCGTTTTAATCGTTTTTATAGCCAACCTGCTGGTAAACCATAAAAAATACGACATCCGTCTGGCAAGCCATCCCGTTTCGTACGTTATTTATTTAAGCTTGCTGTGGATGCTTATTACAACATTAACAAGTGAGTTGCCTGTTGTGTCGATAAAATATTTTCTATCAAGGCTTTGGTTTGTAGTACCTTTTTACTTTGTTGCTGCACTGATGTTTAAAGACAAAAAAAACATCAAACGATTTTACCGGTTGTACATTGCTGCTTTTATCGGGGTTATTTTTTACACCATCAGCGTACATGCCAAATATAATTTTGATGAAGAAACCGGACACTGGGTAATGTCGCCGTTTTATAACGACCACACAGCTTACGGGGCGGCGCTGGCCATGTATTTTCCGGTTATTGCAGGGTTTATTTTTTACCCCGGAGCAAAAAAATGGAGCCGGATTATTTCGTTTATTGTATTGCTGATATTTACTACTGCCGTAATTCTTTCGTACAGCAGGGCTGCCTGGCTAAGCATTGGCGTTGCCTTGTCCGTTTTTATTTTAATCCTGCTTAAAATAAAATTCAGATGGATATTTTTAACGGTGGCAATTTTGATAACACTGTTTTTTACATTTCAGGCACAAATTTTTGATAAGCTTGAAAAAAACAAAACCGAATCGTCACGAGATTTTGTAGAGCATGTTGAATCCATGGCAAACATTACTTCGGATGCGTCAAACCTGGAACGAATAAACCGGTGGCAATCGGCACTGAGGTTATTTAACGACAAACCCGTTTTTGGATGGGGACCCGGCACCTATCAGTTTGTTTACGCCCCCTATCAGCGTTCAAAAGAAAAAACCATCATCAGTACCAACCTCGGAGACAAGGGAAACGCCCACAGCGAATATTTAGGGCCTTTGGCCGAAGAGGGACTTCCGGGTAGTTTAATCGTGTTGCTTTTGGTGGGATTTATTATTTACACAGGCATTAAAGTTTATATAAAATCGAAAGATACCGAAGTAAAGTTTTTAAGTATGATGTCGTTGCTCGGACTGATAACTTACTTTACCCACGGGTTTTTAAATAACTTTCTGGATACCGATAAACTTTCGGTTCCGTTTTGGGGGTTTATTGCCATTATTGTAGCCCTTGACGTATATCATCTGACGGACGAAGAAAAAGAGCACAAGATTGTATAAAACCAAAAAAGGCCACGGAACAAACCACAGCCTTTTAAATTTTACCCGGATGGGTTCTTTTTATTTCACTCTTTCGGAATATTGCCCCGTACGAGTATCAACTTTTATTTTATCGCCGGTATTTAAAAAGAGTGGCACTTTAACCACAGCACCGGTTTCAACGGTAGCATCTTTAAAAGTATTGGTGGCAGTATTTCCTTTTTCACCGGGTTCGGTGTAAGTTACTTCCAACACAACATAATTAGGCATTTCGCAATAGATGGGTGTTTCCGTTTCGGTGTGAAAAGCAATATCAACTATTTCGCCCTCTTTAAGCAATTCGGGAGCAGCAATCATATTTTTGTCGATGAAGGTTTGTTCATAATCTTCGGTATTCATAAAATGAAAAGTATCACCTTCGCTATACAAAAACTGATATTGACGTTTTTCGACCCGCTGCACATTAATTTTTACCCCGGAGGTAAATGTGTTGGGGATTACTCTTCCGGTTTTCAGGTTTTTTAGTTTTGTTCGTACAAAAGCGGGGCCTTTACCGGGTTTTACATGCTGAAACTCGACAATTGTATATAAATCGCCATTGAATTCAATAATTAATCCGTTTCTGAAATCTGCTGTTGTTGCCATACTATTTATATTTTATTATTCTTTTCTTTTAATCCTATATAACCTTTCATAATACCTCTTTGCGAGCGGCTTATAAAAGTCAGGATTTCATCTCTTTCGGCGGTAGCCGGAATATTTGCCTCGATAAAACGCACGGCCTGGGTTACATTTTTTCCTTTTAAAAACAAAAAGCGATAGATATCCTGAATTTCGTTTATTTTTTCATTCTCGAAGCCTCTGCGCCGCAACCCGATGGAGTTAACACCCACATAGGCAAGAGGTTCTCTGGCAGCTTTACAAAAAGGCGGCACATCTTTTCCCACAAGACTCCCCCCCGAAATCATGGTATGCTTACCAATATGCACAAACTGATGCACGGCCGACAACCCGCCCACAATAGCCCAGTCGTCTATTTCGATGTGCCCTGCCAGGTTACAGGCATTGGCTAAAATAACCCTGTTTCCGATAATACAGTCGTGGGCTACATGTACATAAGCCATTAAAAGACAATTGTTTCCAATTACCGTTTCCATACTGGCTTTTGTTCCGCGGTTAATGGTAACAAATTCACGAATGGTTGTATTATCACCAATTTTTACAATGGTATCTTCACCGGCATATTTTAAATCCTGAGGAATGGCTGCAATAACCGCACCCGGAAATATTTTACAGTTTTTTCCTATCCGGGCTCCTTCCATAATGGTAACATTAGAGCCTATCCAGGTTCCTTCGTCAATAATTACGTTTTTTTCGATGTTAACAAAGGGCTCAATTACCACATTGGGTGCTATTTTAGCTTGCGGATGGACGTATGCAAGAGGTTGATTCATCAGAAATTATTATTTATTTTTTACTATCTGAGCCGTTAAATAACCTTCCATAACGACTTTATTCCCAACAAATATTTTCCCGTAAGTAGTGCAAATACCTCTTTTAATAGGGCCTGTTAAAATTAGCGAAAAAATCATAACGTCGCCGGGAACTACTTTAGAACGGAATCTTACGTCGGATATTTTAAGAAAATAGGTTGAATAGTTTTCGGGGTCGGGAACCGAATTTAAAACAAAAATACCCCCTGCCTGTGCCAGCGCTTCAACCTGAAGTACTCCGGGCATAATGGGTTCGTCGGGAAAATGACCGGTAAAAAACGGTTCGTTCATGGTAACGTTTTTTACAGCGACAATATATTCATCATCAAGATACAGAACCTTATCAACCAACAAAAACGGAGGCCGGTGAGGCAATATTTTTTTGATGTCGTTAATTCCGTAAACCGGTTCAGCGTATATATCGAATGGTGGTTCTTTAACAATGTAATTGCTCATGATAAATATTTTTGATGTAATAATTTTGCAAATTGTGTATTGGTATAATGGCCCGGACGTTGTGCCTTAACATGCCCTTTGATATTCATTCCCAACAGGGTAAGGTCACCTATTAAATCCAACAGTTTATGGCGGGCCGGCTCATTTTCAAAATGAAGATTTATATTATTTAAAATGCCTTTTGTTTTAACTTTTACCGAGGGTTTGTTAAACAATTTTGCCAGTCTGTCTAACTCCTCCTGCGTAACCTGCTTGTTTACAAAAACAATGGCATTATTAATATCGCCTCCTTTAACCAGATTATTGTTCAACAAATACTCCAGTTCATGCAAAAACACAAAAGTTCGGCAGGGTGCTATTTCGTGCTTAAAGTTACTTAATTCGTCGAGCATGGCAAACTGCCTGCCAAGTACTTTGGTTTCATAATCAATTTCAACCGAAAACATCGGTTTATCAGCAGGTTCGATGGATACTTTTATTTTTTTTTCAGGAATTTCAAAGGTTGTTTTTTCCTTTATTACCAGCACCTTTTTT
>CAYVWX010000233.1:0-5054 GCA_964455635.1 uncultured Lentimicrobiaceae bacterium
TAATTTTGTTTACCCTGTGGAATTTGAAAACTATTCCACAGGGTGAATTTGATATGCCGTTTTTTTTCTAATTTTTACATTCTGAAAGGGCAGCATAAATACCGCAACTTTTAAATAATCATGCTGTTATAGGCCTTCCCGTAGTCATGGATGTTTCAGAAAGACGCATTGTTATTATTTATTGAAATTCAGCACATTTCATTTTACTGATTCCGGCCAATGCTGTTGACGCAGCCATTCAAAAGCAGCAACGCCCAGAGCATGGGTAACATTTAACGACGATATTACACCGGGTACGGGAATATAAACTATTTTATCAGCTACACTCAACACCTCTTTACTGATTCCTGCCACTTCATGCCCTACCACAAAAGCCACTTTTCCGGGTAAAGCCGTTTGAAAAATATTAGAAGCACTTTCGGAGGTTTCTACAGCCACCAATACAAAGTCATCGGGAATATGATGTCTGAGTCTGTCCGGCGAAATAATTTCCCATAAAATTTTTTCATCGGCTCCCGAAGCTGTTTTTTTTATTTTCCACTTACGGGGCATCTCTCCGGTATCACTCCTTAAAAAAAGCACCTTTTGGGCACCCACGTTGGCAGCAATCCTTAAAACAGACCCCATATTTTCAGGAGTTCTCAAATTATCGGCCACTATAATGGGGCGTTCCCCATTTTGATATAGTTTTTTTAGCTCCAGTTTTTGAAACAGATAATAGGAATTAATATTTTCATTTTTTTTCATCTGCCATGCAAAAATAAAAAAAGCCCTGAGGAAATCAGGGCTTTTTTATAATGTTTGGTTTTATTATTTAACAACAAGTTTTTGTGTCGCCACACCCAGTGCCGAGCTTGTTTTTACAAAATAAACACCGTTTTGTAACGATGACAAATCAATAGAAGCTGTTTTAGCATTAACGGTTTGGTTGTAAACCATCTGGCCAATAGCATTAAATATTTGAACATCGTTAATAGTGGTATTGGCAGTAAGCGTAACACCCTCACTGGCAGGATTAGGATACATGGAAACATAACCTTTGTCGCCATTTTCGTTGATACCTACAAACACACCAATTTGAACGGGAACATTAATCCACTCATTAACCAAATCGTTACTTCTTACTACTAAAGTAGCATTGTAAGCACCTGAAGTAAGGTTATTGGCGTCGATGGTTAAGGTAACATCGTCGGTTGCTCCGGGTGCAACGGTACCGGAAGTCGGGTCGGTTGACAACCATGCTTCCTGAGCATCACCGGTAAGGTGGGCACGAACATTCCAATTCAAATTATAATCGGGATTTCCGTCGCCAAGATGACTCCAACCGGGACCAAAAGCAATCCAGCTTCCGTCAGGATTATAATTTGTTCCGTCGTCGGTACTTGCCACAAAGCTGTTAGCAGGAGCTTCAATGTAGTAACCAACCCATAAATCCTGTCCGTTTAAGGTAACGGCAGTATCCAAAGTAATGGTATTCCAGTCGTTAGGTGTAACGGTATAAGACTGCGAGGTAATTAAAGCACCGGGGCCGGGTACATTGTACGAGCCCATCTGCCATACTCTTACTTCAAAAGAGGTAACAGCACCATCGCCAATAAACACTTCAACCGAAGAGAGGTCCATACCCACATAATCTTTCATCATACTGGCAGGAAACCTTACTCCTATTCTCCAGGCAATGTCAGCATTTTGATTTCCAAAAGCATTGGCAGGATCACCGTCGTAATTCAACACAACATCTCTGCTGTCGGCAGCCTGTGTTGCACTTGACAGTTCAACTTTCGAAAGCTTACTGTTTAACACTTTTGAAACCGTAGTACTGATTTTTTCGGTACGAGGCGCATAAGATGTACCCACATCGTAGGTAGGTGTTAAGTCGTACTCCAAATCCTGCTGACCATCGTTACCAATGGTAAGCGTTTCATTGTCGGTGGTACCGGTTTCAAGAACAACGTTAAAAGATGATGGTGTTGTGGTAATTTCGGGAGCCTGAACCCCTTCATCCAACAAAATATAACCAACATCGTCGAGATATGTTTTTGAGAAAGCCTCTTCTCCCTGAGGAGCGCCTGCATAAAAATCGACACCACCCAGCTGAACAGTGGTTGAGCCTGTACTGTAAACCCATGCGTTGATAAGGTTACCATCAATATACATAAAGGCTGAGTCGTTGGTTAAATCGATAATATTTTCAATTTGCATCCAGGCATTGTGGTTATAGGTAAAAAAACCAACCTGCTCACCATCAATAGACATATAGCCATCGCCTGTTTTACCAAAATAAACCTCATAGGCCCATTCAACACCGGGGTCTTGAAAACGCTGAACATTAAAATATCCGGCGGAATCGGTCGGGATGTAATATTTAAAATTAATCTGATATTTACCGGAAGTTTTGTTTCCCAGTTTCAAAATCAGGTCGGTTCCATCCTCCAGCAAAGCGGCATGAGAAGGACTTGAAGAATAGGTACCTACAACTTCGGCATCTTCGGAACCGCCGGGCTGGTTTGTCCAGGTTGTCCACCAGTCCTGATCACCATCCAATGCAACATATTGTCCTGTTGTAAACGACTCAAAATCATCTTGAAACAGATAATCGTAACCGCTTTTTACCTGTACACCGTCAACTCCGGCAATGTCGCCGTCGTTTCCAACATATTCCCAGGCAATTTTAAAAGGAGTACCTGCATAAGCATCAAGGTTAATGGTAATTTTGTGCCAATCCCAGTCGGCAGCAGGATCTATCTCGTTAACGGCATCCCACAGTTCTGTCCAGGTAGTACCGTTATCGGTAGTAATTAAGCACTTTAACGTAGCAGCAGTAAGCCATGTTCCGCTTACACCGGCGTACCAAACAAGATTTAAAGGAGTTTCGCCACCGGCATTAATTTCACTGGTGATAAGCCACTCATCCTGATCGGCAGCTTCCCAGGGACAAATTGCCGAAAAAAGACTATTGGGATCAACTGCGTTAAAATCATGATCCGTAACATTACCCTGCTCCCAGGTGTTGTTGGCATCGGCAACAATTTGCGACCATCCTGTGGGTGGAAACAAACCCGAGCTGTCAAAGTTTTCCTCCAGCAACATGGCACGCGAACCATCCGTAAAAGCTTTATCAAAGGTGGCATGAACCTGACCTGTTTTTAAACCAAGGGTCTGTGCTTTGGTTTTATAAACCTTGCCGTTGTGAGCCGAAGCAAAGCTAATACCAACTAACAAAGCCAATGCAATGGCCATAATACGTGAAAATTTTTTCATAATAAATAAATTTTAGTTAACAATAATTTCATATTTTTTTGAAAGCTAACAAATATACTACATATACCTGTTTAAAAACAAAAATTGATTAAATTATTTTTTTCTTTTTCAATTTAATGCGCAAATATCAAAGAATTGATTCAAATTTTTCTATTTTTGACTAAATAATTAAAAAAACCTCGATTATGAAAATTACAAAAATTACCGTTTTATTGCTGGCTATGCTTATTTCGATAACCTTGTCGGCTCAAACAGACAGTGATTCAACCTCCAAAAAACCCGAAATTAAAAAAGGCTGGAATTTTGGAGCGTTACCAACCATAACTTACAATTCCGATTTGGGATTCCAATATGGATTACTGGTTGATTTATATAATTATGGTGACGGAAAACTCTATCCGAAATATTACGAGCGTGTTTATGTTGAATGGTCACGTTTTACCAAAGGATCGGGTATTAACAACCTGTCGTTTGAATCGAACAGACTGCTAAAAGGCCGCACCATATTTTTTGATGTAATGTACAGACCCGACGACCAATATGACTTTATTGGACTGAACGGCTATGAAGCGATGTACAATTTGAATTGGATTGACCCGTCAGCTGCAGATTACAAAACAAGAATGTTTTATAAAAATCAAACCAAATTACTTAAAATTAAACTGGATGTTTTAAATCCGATAAATAAAAATCTCAGCTGGGTTGCAGGAATGATATTTTACAATTTGAATGTTGATACCGTTGACATTGCCAAATTTAACAAAGGAAAAAAAGATGACGACAAACTACCGTCAAATGACGAGCAGCCGGGCTTATACCAAAAGTATATTAATTGGGGCTTAATACCCGATGAGCAAAAATACGGTGGCTCGTTAATGGGCTTTAAAGCAGGATTGGTATATGATACCCGCGACAACTGGACAAGCGCCACAAAAGGTATGTGGACCTCGTTGGTACTTATGTATGTGCCTCCGTTTATTGGAAGCGCTAAAGCAAACTATTTGAAATTAAGCATTATACATCGTCAATATTTTACCATTGTAAAAAAGAGACTTATATTTGCCTACCGCATTGGTTATCAGGGTGTTCTTTTTGGGGAAGAGCCTTTTTATGTTCAGCCCTACATGATGAATGTTACCATTAAGAACTCAATGGAAACAGGCCTTGGCGGCAACAAAACATTACGTGGAATCAAACGAAATCGCGTTGTAGGCAAAGGAAAAGCATGGGTAAATGCCGAGTTTCGCTGGCGCTTTGTTAATTTCGACCTGTTCCGCCAACATTTTTATTTGGCTACCAATGTTTTTATGGATGCGGGTATGATTGTTCAAAAAACTGCAGTTGAAAAAAGATACAACGATATTTTAAAAGATCACCCTCTAACCGATGTAGATTTCTGGGGAACCGGTTACCAGCAGAAAGATTATTTTAACTTTGGTAGTGAAAAACCTCATGTATCGTACGGACTTGGTTTAAGAATTGGGATGAATGAAAACTTTGTAGTAAGTGTTGACTACGGACGCACCCTCAACGACCAGGATGGTACTTCGGGCTTTTACATTGGACTGGGTTACCTGTTTTAGGAATACGTTTTTATTTGTAATTGCCGAGAGAAGGGATTTTTGACTTAGAGAATCAATAGATTAGGGAATTATAAATTAAACGGTTTCTTCATATTATTCGGTTTTTCGTCATAACACATTGTCATATTTTTTAGGGATAGTTATAGTTTTTTTGATTGCGGGGAAATAAATACAGATAATTTCCAGACTGTACGCAGGGATTTTTGATTG